>JANTGK010000012.1 GCA_024762935.1 Candidatus Peregrinibacteria bacterium
AGTTAAACTCAGGGAAATCTTTGTTCCATATTTTTTTTTAATCTCATCAAAAAACCGACACCAATCTCCAAGGGATAATTCATCTGCGCATTGTTTTTGTTGTGCACTCATATAACAATGTCGACAAGAGAGATTACACTTTTTGGTAATCTCCACAGTAATACTCTTCAAGCAATGTGCCTGCTTCTGCATACGGACATGCTCATCGAATGTTTTTGAAATAAGAGAGCCTAGCATTCTTTATCCGAAATATTTTTTTTGATTTCTTGACCTCTTTGTTCAGCAATTTTCATTTTTTTTCTTTTTATCCGGCTATAAATAAAGTATCCGACTGTTGGCAAGATAATAAGAAGAAAAACAAAGACAAGAAAAATTCTGTTTGAAAAAAAATAGACCCAGCCGGGATATGGATCATACGCGGCTCCTCCTGATACTTGTATATCCCAATCCTCATCAGGAGGAAGGGAAAACGAAGCAAATGTCTTTTCTATAAAAACAAGAACTGTCAAAAAGGAAAAAGTCATGTAGGTCTTGATTCTGAGGAATATTTGTTTCATTTTTAATATTATACATTTTCTTTCTGATTCTCGTCAGAAGCATTCTTTTTCAATTGCTTTAATTCTCTTTTTTTTAAGGATTTTCTATAAAAAAGATATCCAATAATAGGAATGGCAAGAAAAAGAAATATTATTATATATCTTGTATTTCTTAAAATTATCTGCGAAATACTCAGTGTTTCCTCCTCAGAAGGAAACATCATGCCACCATTTTCCAAAAAATCTGCTGAAACTTTATTTGTAAATCCTTTTCCAAAGAAAAGAAGAACTGTGAGAAAACTTAATAGTACTTCTTGCCGTATCTTACCAAAAAAATTCTTCATTTCTTCACGGTAAAATTCTGCTCTGTAATTTCTTTTTTTACCCGATGAAATCCAAGTCCTAAAAAGGCCAACACAGATCCAAGAATAATAAGAAGAAGATTCAGAGTAAAAGACATCGCATATTCCTGCAAATCTAAGTACAGCCCCATCCCCAATAGAATTCCAAAAAAGCTCACAAAAGGAATGAGAGAAACAGCAATAGCCACTCCTATTAAATGAAGCTGTCCACCCATAGGACGGAGCCATGCGTATACACCTGAAAATCCTGATACAAATGCGGCGATAAGAAGAAAAGGATTATATTGTCTGAATTTTTCAGAGAACATAAGAATATCTATACTATGACCCGCTACGAGAAGAAGTTTTACAAATACTGCAGAAACAAAAATAACACAAAGGACACCTCCAAAAAAACTCTTCAAAGCATAAAAAATAAGTCTCCTATGAAAAAGTGAAACTCCTGCTGCAAGGGCTAGAACAGGATTTAAGATTGGTGCGAGTACCATAGCGGCAATAAGAATAGCTGTATCGTTTAAAATAATCCCAAGTGTTGCCAAAAGGCTCGATAAACCACACATAACAAAGTATTCACCTCTCAGTCGTGAATTCTGAATAAGACTGTCTGCTGCCTCTTGGGCAGATTTATCACGTTCAAGATTCTCCCTCCAAACACGAATATTTGGTATTTTGATAAACCCTTTTAGGCTCCAATCTTTGGTAAAAAATGGGATTTTCATTCATTACATTTTACAATAATATAATGTATTTTGCAATTGTTCCTTGTTCCTTCATCGTAATTTTTAATTCTTAATTCTTAATTTTTCTACGTTTCTTCTTTCTTCATCTTTAATTCTAATTCGTAATTGTTTATTGTTCCCTGCCTGCCCTTCGTAGCCTTGGCGAAGAAGGGTTCCTTGAATATCTATACACAATAATATATAATTGTATAATACATTAAGATATATACATGCCTAAAAAACATAAAAAATTTCTTGAAACACCTCTTCCACAGTGGAGTGAAGTGCTTTTGATTGGGACACTGCTCATAATCAGCGTCAGTATCAACGTCTTAAACTTCATTAATCTCGAGAAGAATGTAAATACAAAAGGAGTAATGACACCATCGTATGTCGAATCTCAGCTCCGTGCATCACTCAAAGAGAAAGAATTTATAAACAACAGGGTGTGGATAAAATTGCCAGATCCTCCCTTCGAAATAATATCCATAACAGATCGTTCCTGTTCATCTTGTGCAGATCTATCCCTTACCCTTTCATACCTCGCAAAACGATTTCCAACAGCAACTCTAAGAAACGTAGATATCTCTTCAAAAACAGGAAAAAAACTCGTCGAAAAAGGTATTCAGGAAGTACCTGTTATTTTATTTTCAGAACCTTTTCAGTATGTAGAAGGTGCAAAAGAAATGATGAAAACAGATGGAATAACAGCTCTTTCTCAAACATTTTTTCAAATGAAGGGAAATGGAAACAAAAAACTTCTCGACAGTGAAAATCTTCCCACAACATATGAAATAAACAAAAAAGTGTCAGTAGTCATCTATGATCGTTTTTTGTCAGGAGATACAAAAAACTCATCCCTTATCGCATCAACACTCAACGAAAGCGTTAATAAAAATCTTATCTATGTTGAAAAGAGACCGATTATCCAAAATCCGATAGATTCCCTTCTTGCAGAAGCTATGGAATGCGGCGTAGAGCCCTCAAAAATAGTAAATATTCGTACACAACTCCAACAACAAATACGTGCATTTGTGGAAAATCCAGAAAAGCTCACCGAGTCCGAAATCAAAAAATCATCAAATCTACTAAAAAAACTTCTTTCAATGGATAAAACACAGTCAGAGTGTTATACGAATCATACTTTTCAGAATAAAGTGCAAAGAACTGCTGCAGAAGCAGTTCGTATCGGGCTTACTACATTTCCATCATACGTGATTGGGCATGAACTCCTGATAGGAGATCAAAATATTGAAGATATACTCGATGCCATCAAGGAGCAGCAATAACTCACTCCCCTTTAATCTTTGCAAACTTACGCTTACCCACTTGTAATACCTTTTCTTCTGAAGATACCTGAACAATATCTTCGATACCTGATACTTTTTTATCCTCCCACTTTACTGCACCTTGGTTAATCATGCGGCGAGCATCCGAATTAGAATCACAGAGTTTCGTAGCAATAACCACATCAAGAATTTGATAATCTCCGATGGGCAGTACTCTTTCTGGCATGTCATCTGGGACACCTTTTTCTGTAAACATCCGATGAAATTCTTCTCGTGCATTTTTTGCTGCCTCACTACCGTGGAGGAGTATTACTAATTCTTCTGCGAGTTTAATTTTTGCATCCCTCGGGTGTTTATCTGTAATCCAATGAGTAATATCAACTCGTGGTACATCCGTCAGGAGTTCAAGATATTTCCAGATGAGGTGGTCAGGAATAGACATTGTTTTTCCAAAAATCTCCCGTGGAGTCTCTAAAACAGCAATATAATTATCGAGGGATTTACTCATCTTTTCTGTTCCAGCTGTACCCTCCAGAATCGGAACAGTGAGGATATCCTGTGGCTCCATCCCAAACTTTTCTTGAATTCTGCGCCCTGCCATCAAATTAAAGAGTTGATCAGTACCACCGATTTCAACATCAGCCTTTATCGCAACAGAATCATACCCCTGCATAAGCGGATAAAAGAATTCCACAAGATTAATATCCTGCTGATTCTCAAGCCTTTTCTGAAACATATCTCGCTGCATCATCTGTGAAGCAGTAAAGGTTCCAGCCAGTTCCAGAACCTCAGGGAATGTCATTTTTGAAAGCCAATCACCGTTTTGAACGATTTCAACATTTTTAATATCAAGAACTTTTCCCGCCTGATTGAGAAATGTTTTCATATTTTCCTGTACTTGCTCATCTGTAAGAGGAACTCTCATTTTATCTTTTCCTGTTGGGTCTCCAATCTTTCCAGTAAAAGTTCCAAACAATAGAACAACTTGATGTCCGAGCCTCTGAAACTCGGCAAGTTTCCGCAATGGCACCATATGACCTAAATGAAGGTCAGAACCTGTCGGATCAATACCAAATTTTACTCGAAGTTTTTTTCCGCTGAGAAGTTTTTTTTCTAAATTTTCTTTTATAACAACATCAACTACTCCCCGATGTAAAAGTCTCTCGATTTTTGAATCCATTTCTGACAAAATATCCTTTGTATCATACCATTTTTTATGACTGAAGAAAAGCTCGTTCCAACAGAGCAAAGCGGAAAACGTATTGATGACTTTTTATCCAAAAATTTTGACCTCACGAGGTCTCAAGCAAAGAAATACATCACAAAAGGACTCGTCACCCGCAATACTGCAAGTGTAAGAAAAGCGGGAGAAGTCATAAAAGAAGGGGAAATCATTACTCTTCATATTCCTGAAGAAATTTCTGCACCTTCATCAACAAAACCAGTAACAATCATCTTCGAAAATGATGAGTATGTAGTGGTAAATAAACCCGCTGGAATCGCAACACATCCCGATGAGACCTATCGCCATGATACACTCGTTCAAAGAGTGTTGAGACATTGCCGACTCTCCAGCATAGGGCTTCCTAATCGCCCAGGAGTAGTTCATCGAATCGATAAAGATACTTCTGGACTCCTTATATTTGCCAAAACAAATGCTGCACATTTGTATTTCACAGGTCTCTTCGCTTCACGAAAAATAGAAAAAAATTATATTACCCTTGTACACGGCACTTCTCTTCCTGACTCAGGAACAATCGACTCGCCCATTGAAAGAGACCCAAAAAATCGAAAGAAGATGTCCGTTTCAGCAAGGAAAAACGCAAAACATGCCGTTAGCCATTTTCAAATCCTGCAGCGTTTTGCACATACATCTCTCCTCAACGTACATATTGAAACAGGTCGCACACATCAAATCCGTGTACATCTATCAGCTATTGGGAGCCCTATCGTTGGAGATCCAGTGTATGGAAATGTAAAACTGGATACCATACTCGAAAAAAAATACGGGAAAATACCACGACTTTTTCTTCATGCTCAATCTCTCAAATTCATTCCTCCACATAAAAAGAAGGAGCAAGAATTCCATGCGGAAATTCCCCCTGAACTGAACATATTTCTGGAATCCCTCTCCAAATAGAAATCATTCTCAAAGGAGTGTTACTTCCTTTTTGTAAAGAATTTCCAAATCATACTCAAAATATCATCACTCACTTTTCCATCTCTGTCTTGATCGAGAAAACTCATAAGAAGACTTGAATTTCCACTTCCGGAAAACTGTTTTGCAGAAAGCTGAAGGAGGCTTGAAAGACCACCGGCATCGAGACCTTTTGAACCTTTTTCTTTTCCCAGTGCCCCCATAACAACTGGAGCAAGCATCTGCATCAGTGATCCCGCCGATGAAGAATCTATTCCAACCTTTTGAGAAAGTTCTTGCACAACATCTCCTTGTTTGTTCCCAAAAATATGGTTGAGAATTTTTGCCCCATCTTGTTTTCCAGCATCAGAAGTAATATCTCCCAATTGACTCAGGAGTGAGCCATCATGTTTTTTCTGGAGTGCCTTCTCTAAACTGGCAGCCCCTTCAGGTTTTGACGTATTTTTTGCAAGGGCTCCCAAAAAAAATGGAATGGCCATTTCAACCGCTGATCTTGATTGTTCTGGGCTTGCATGAGCTGCTTGCCCTGCTGCGCTATAAAAACTATCCCCCATTTGAGATTTCAAAATATCTGTTAAAAGATTTTGCATGTATGTTTAGAAAGATAATAAAAATTTACCCTTTCCAAACAAAAGAGGCAAATAATGGAGAATTATTCAGGGGGATTAAGCCAATACTCCAAATGTGACTTAAGTTCTGATGTACCAAGCACAGCGGCGGCAAAGTCTCGGGAAATTGGTGACCCATTCAGCATCTTTCGGATTTCCGCACATGACTGCTCCAGCCCATCAACAACAACTTTCTTTTCAGGGTTTTGATCCAAGTAGAGTAAAAAGGCAGTATGCTCAGAACGATCATATGGTATGCCAGATGTTGTTTGTGAACGTATCCATTCACCCCTTCCGGCTTGCTGTAAATACTCATATCCTTGTTTTGGTTCCATTTCAGCCATTATACTTAAAAGAAATCATGACCCATCATGGGCTGCACATCTTGCCATTTCCAATCTTTTTCCGGAAATTTTTTATACTTCCAATATCCTGCCCCAGCAATCATCGCAGCATTATCCGTACAAAATTCGAGCTTCTCGGGAAAATGAAATTCAAGTTGTAATTTTTCTGACCAGAGAAAAATTTTTTCTCTGAGTTTCTGATTTGCTGAAACCCCTCCGCTGAGGTGAATTTCTCGAACACTGCGATATTTTTCTACGGCCTGCAGGAGCTTCCTTGAAAGTGTTTCTGTGACTGCTTCCTGAAAACTCGCTGCGACATCTGCTCGAGTAGTATGATTCATATTTTCTAACCCCCCAAGATCTCGAATCTGATACAAAACAGCTGTCTTTAATCCAGAAAAAGAAAAATCAAAATCTTTTGATTGAAGCATTGGCTTTGGGAATTGAAAGGCTTTCTCATACCCATCTTTTGCCAACTCAGCAATGGCAGGACCACCAGGGAATCCAAGCCCCAACAAACGAGCAACTTTATCAAATGCCTCACCGGCAGAGTCATCAAGCGTATGTCCTAGTTTTTTGAAGTCAAAATCATTTTCCCAAAGGATAATTTCGTTATGTCCACCAGAAACAGTCAGAACAAGCACCGGAAAGTCAGGAGGCTCTTTTCGCAAAAGTCGATTCGCACAAATATGTCCAGAAATATGATGTATGGGTATCAGTGGTTTGTTGTGAATATATGCGAGGGAACGTGCCGTCTCAATACCAACAAGGAGACTTCCCATAAGCCCAGGCCCAGCAGTTACCGCGATGGCATCAATATCGGCCATATCTCCCTGGAACCCATTCATTGCTTTAGTAATAGCGGGAAGAATCTGTTCAGCTGAATCTCGAGCAGCTACTTCCGGAACAATACCTCCCGTTTGATTGTGCTTCTCCACTGAGGATTGAATGACATGTGAAAGTACAGAGGTTCCATCTTCAACAATAGCAACAGAAGTATCATCGCACGATGTTTCTATTCCAAGAATTTTCAGTTTTTAAAAAAATCAGAGTCAGTTTGCCAAAAACAATGTTCTTCTACAAATGCATTGACAGAATTATATAAAAACCATAACGTGTTAATACATTAATACACTTCATGTCAAACAATTGGAAATCTCCGGAAATGAAAGTCCTTTTTAAGGCAATCCTTCTCCTGAAAAATGAAGATGAAGTATCATCATTTCTTCGTGACCTATGTACTATCAGCGAACTGAACGAAATGGCCAAACGCTTTACAGCGGTGCAAATGATTAATAATGGAGAATCCATTCGTGAAATCTCCAAAAAAACCGGGCTATCGACCACAACAGTATCAAGAGTATCACAATGGAAAAAATCCATTGGTGAAGGCGGGTACAATCTTGTTTTAGATCGACTCGAGAAGAAAGCAAAAACTTTACAACATTAATTGCAACTGTTATAAAGCTATACTTAATATTCTTTCTCTTCTTCAACATGACTGATATTTATATTCCAAGTGATAAAACAAAAGTCATTATTCCAAAAACAGGCTTTAAGACAGATAGTCGCAATCCTCTTGCCAATATTTTTCGCAGTGCTGGTTATGACAAGGTTGCAGATGGTGATTTTAATGACAGCGATAGAATCGTTGAGCAGGGTGATTTTGAGTTTATCGGCATAAAAGGGTCTTCAGCTCTTGCGTATCAAATGAATCGGCCCTTAGCAAATGAAGGACTGCCAATTGTTATGGGGTCTGACATTCTCCTCGATGCTGAAATGCTTCTCTTAGAGAGAGGTATTCAGGTGCAATTACAAAAAATACTAGACATGAATGTTGGGCCTTGCTCTCTTCAATTTCTCTCACCAAATGAAGATCCACTTCAATCAAGAGAAGATCTTATTGGAAGAAGAATATTTACAAAATATGCAGCACTCCTCAGAAAAGTACTTCAAGAATGGAATACTGGCGCATCCGATATCTGGGAGCTCAATGGAGCAGACACAAGAGTTGCAGAAGCACGAGATGATGGAGATACAAACACAGCTGCCTTTGAAATTGTAGGGAGTGGAAAAACGGCGAGAGGAAATAGACTCACTATAT
Organism: Candidatus Peregrinibacteria bacterium; assembly: GCA_024762935.1. Classification (GTDB taxonomy): domain Bacteria; phylum Patescibacteriota; class Gracilibacteria; order CAIRYL01; genus JANTGK01. The sequence continues at coordinate 8,121 of JANTGK010000012.1, forward strand.
CAGAATTTTTTCCGAATACAGTTGATGTTGAAAATATATCGACAGATCTTTATCTCCAAAACCCAAACAATCTTACTACGGCATCTCGGCAAAAAATTATAGAATTCGGACTCTCTCTTGAAGGAGCACTGGGAAGAAATATAAAAACTATTATCAAGTTCAATGTTCCAGGAAACATGCTCAGTGAATTCCAACAGTATGGTACTAAAGGACCAACAGTCTCACCAATACTCTCTATTAATAAAGTTGATAAATGGTATGCTCTTGAGATTGCTGTCCAGACTGCCGATGCGAATAGGATTGTTTCAGAACTCCTCAAGAAAGGAGCTGAAGATGCAATCATCGAAAGGGAAATGCCAATGGGAATATCTTCAAAAAACTCGCAGATTATGCAAGCTCTCAGTAGCTAGTTGATAGAGTTCAATAGCAATGTACATACAAAAAAACCCCCCAACTCAAAGCCGGGGGCATTAATAATCAAACTGAGGGCCTAGTCTATTGCCGAACCGACAATAACAAGTCCCCACAGTGTGGCGCTGCCTGAAGATATCAGGACAATGGTTACAACAATACTTATAACCAGAGCTACAAGCATCAAAAGCACCCATTTGGTAAGGGCCCAAAAGGAGACCTCAATATAAACGGTGTCGCCAATAACCCTCACTTCACTCAGAGCTATTCCAACGACCTTCCATTTGAATTCATCGTCCGGAATTTTATACACTGGCAAATTGTTCAAATACCAAGTGATGGCTTTTTCGGCGAACTCCTGAGTCTTTCTCTCGTTCACTAGAATATTTTTTATCCCTCCTTTTACTATACTTTTGACGACACCATCACTAGTAATAGCGTCTTTTATAATGGACCCTAACTTCTTTTTGAGTTTCAGTTTCTGGAACTCAAACGCTGTTCCCTCTTTAGGTGTGAAATAGAAGGCTTTTCGGACATTATCGTAATAAGGCGCACCTACGACTTTTGTTTGAATATCAGCTTTGTAACCATATCCATCAATCTTAAGGGCGATATCAAAGCTAATTTCATTATTGACATACACATTCGCCGATTCAATTTTCCAGTCGATTCCGTATTCTACTCCTTGAGCCGGGACTCGTTTTGCGAGTTCTTTTTGGAAAAGAGCCTCATTCAACTCTGGAAGGGACTGAATCTTTTTAGAGGCAATGGATAAACCGCCAAGCATAAGAGTAATAATTATGCTCAGTACGATTAGGACTGCTTTTTTTGTAAACATATGGAACTCCTGCCTGTTTCAGGCGGCTATTGATATTAAAGGTCTGTGATATTTTAGTGAATTAATTATATAAGTCAATAACTGAACAGACAATAGCATCCTTCTCTCATATTTCAAAGAACTGGATTCCCTATTTTTTATGTATAGTAGCTCGTATCTCCTCAGCAATCTTTTCTGCTGCATCTCGTTTTACCAGTCTTTTCGCTGCAGCACTCATAGTTTTTTGCTCTTCTGGGTTTTGTATGAGCCCGAGTATCTCTTCTTTCAAATTTTCTGGAGTAAGATTTTTTTCATAAAGAACGAGAGCAGCCTTAGCATCAGAAAATAATTTGGCATTTTTTTCTTGGTGATTCCCAGCCGCTGTTGCAAGAGGAATGAGTATCATTGGTTTCTCGAGAGCTGCTACTTCAAAAAGTGAACTACTCCCTGCCCGAGAAACCACAATGTCAGAAGCCGCCAAAACATGAGGGAAATCATCGTGTAAATATTCAAATACTTTAAAACCTTCCTTTTCTGGAAATACTTCACTTTTTTCTGGACCAGAGACCCATACAATATTTGCAACAGGAAGAAGATCATCCAATACTTGAACAATATTTTTATTCATATCTTCGGCCCCTTGTGAACCGCCAAATCCAAAAAGAATCGGTTTTGAAAAATCAGAAAATGAGAGCATCTTCTTGCCCTTTTCTTTATCTCCTTCAAAAATTTCTTTTCGAATTGGTGTTCCAACACATTCTCCGAAATGAACCGGAAAACTCGTCAGTACCTTCTTGGCAAATCTCTGTACATATCGGTTCGCCACTCCGGGAACCGCATCTGACTCATGTACAACAAGAGGTATTCTCAGAAAAAAAGCAGCTGTTGCAGCAGGTACGGCAGAAAACCCTCCTTTCGAAAAAATGACATCTGGCCGTAAACGAATAAGAAGAAAAAGAGACTGAAAAAACCCAATTCCAATAAGAAAAATATCTGAAAAATTTTTCCACGAAAAATATCTTCTCCATTTTCCAGAAAAGATTCGATACACCTGTTCATCTGTTCCAGTGTATATATGACGGTCTATTATATTTCGTGAAGAGAAAAATATACATTCACTTTTATGATTTTTCCGTCTGAGCTCAGTAGCTACGGCGAGTGCCGGTGAAATGTGTCCGCCGGATCCGCCGGCGAGAAGAATGACCCTCATGGGAAAAAGAAGATTGAGAAATATGCAGTAAAACTCCAGAAGCAAACAGGAGTGTCAGCAGCGAACTGCCTCCATAGGAAACATAGGGCAATGTAATTCCTGTTACAGGAAAAAGCTTGAGTACGACTGCCATATTGACAAAAGCCTGAAAGGTAATCCATGCCGTAATACCGGAGGCAACAAGCATCTCAAAACGGCTCCGTGCATTTTTTGCAATTTGATAACCAAGAATAGAGATAAGTGCAAAAGCACCCACAAGAAATATTATACGAAAAAACCCAAGTTCTTCTGCAGTCGCTGCAAAAATAGTATCGGATTGTATTTCTGGTAGCCATCCATATCGTTGAAGAGACCCTCCAATTCCAAGCCCAAAGATTTGCCCACTCCCAACAGCAATAAGAGATTGTTTTACTTGGTAATTTTCATTTGCTTCATCACTTTTATCTAAAAAACCAACAATCCGTTCTTCAATATAGCAGAATTTATCCGGCTTATCACCATCACAATTTGCCATAATAATTGGCATCGAGATGAGAACCATTGCAATCGCTCCTCCCAATATTATGTGCCACAAATTTCCACCTGCTGCAAAAAACATAACCGCAGCAATAGAGGCCACAACAAGAAGGCTTCCGAAATCTGGCTGCAACGCCAAAAGAAGAACAGGTGGAATCATAAGCATGACAAAAGGCATAAATCCGTTTTCCCATGTCCGAATATCGCGTTCTTTTTTATCCATCCACACTGCCAAATAAAAGATCATAGCAATCTTCATCATTTCACTGGGTTGAACACTGGGAAGAAAAGAAATATTAATCCAGCTCTTTGCTGTTCCCCAGTCTCCACCAATACTTGTTGCCAAGAGAACTATCAAAATTCCAACAGAAACAAGAAAAATGGGGAGGGCAAATTTTTTCCATACCTTTATTGGTGTGTAGAGTGCTAATAGAAATACGGGAATTCCTAAAATAACATGTTTCAGATGTCTCCAGAGGTAAAAATCATTACAATTATGCACTTCACAATATGCCGCACCATTAATCTTTACCATAAGCTTATATGACTCATACACACTCACACTTGATATTTCCCAGAGACCTAAAATAACAAGACCCCAAATAAGACACATAAGCCAATAATATGAAGTTTTATTCTGCATACTGGAAAAGAGTATAGCGGAAAAAAATATTTTTGAGATATTTTCTTCTTCATTTTATTTTTTTTCAGGAGATACATATAATTTATGCTTTTTGGAAGAAGTCAACTCTGTATATTCTCTTTCTGAAAAACATAAATATTCTTAAAAGTTCCAGCATTTTTCAGCACTCGATTTGGTGTAAATCCTTTTGGGGTAAATGCATGAGAAACTACTTTTGCCCCAGGCCTCATATGTGGCCATATTTCTTCAAAGACCTTATCCATGATAACCGGAAGGAGAAAAACAAAAATAACATCAGCTTCTCGTACATCATGAAAATTAAAAAAATTTCCATGCCGTATCTCCGTTCTCTCACTCCCATAAAAAAAATTTCGAATACGGGCAAGAAGATACACAAGATATGATATTTCTATCCCCACTGTCTTATGTGCCCCCGCTCTATCAGCTGCAAAAACAAGTCTCCCATCACCACACCCGAGATCAAAAACGGTATCTGTTGGCTGAATATCTGCCGCTTTTATCATGTGATGCAGAGCTTTTTTCCCCGAAGGAATAAAAGGAGCTCCTCGAGCAGCCCCAAGCATTCCCAGTGACATCACAATGTATACAACGAGAATGACAAGTACAATACAAAGAAGAATCCATTGAATAATCATCATTTTTTCTTTCGAAGAGAATTCCAAAATATATCAGCTAATTGAGATGGTTCAAAGGATCCAATGCCTTCTATGCTGAGCATTTCATCAGTAATCGTTCCCAATTTTGTCACGGGCAGGGAGAGAGATTTTGCCTTTTTTAAAAAATGATCTTGTTGTTCAGGGGTAATTTCAACGACTAGTCCTGGATTTTCTGATACCCATTGTCGCGGAGACAACGAAATTGAGATTTGTGCTCCATACCCAGATCGGGCAGACATTTTTAGGAGTATTGCTGCTACACCACCTTCAGAAATAAGAGCAGCCGACTCAATAGTACAGGTGGGGTCAGTAAGAAGATCAATACTCTTTTTTATTTCCGAAAGTTCGATTTTTGGCGGAGTATTTCCAAGATCATCAAAGAGTATCCTCATCACCTCTGATCCACCAAGATTTTCCGAACGATTCCCAATAAGAAATAAAATATTTCCTTTCTTCTGAAAGGCATTTTTCCGGGGAATTATTTCTGAAGAAATCTTTCCAAAACAAGCAATGACCGTAGATGGGCTGACTGATCCTGTTTCACTACAATTATAGAGAGAGACATTTCCAGAGACAAAAGGAATATCAAGTTTAAGGGCGGCATTCTTAATGCCTTCAATCCCTTGTGCAAACTGCCACATCTGTTCAGGAATTTCTGGATTTCCATAGTTCAGACAATCACTCATCCCCAGTGTCTCTCCACCAACAGCAGCAACTTTTAAAACAGATTGTGATACTGCCATTTCAGCTTGAGTTTTTGGACAGAGTCGTCCCACTCGGGCAGGACCAGCGACTGCTACTGTTGAACATAATTTTTGTTCAAGTTCATCAAGCTCAGAAAAGTCTCGTAATGGTGTAAAAACAGCCCCCTCCGCCTCATCACGAGTGAGAACAGTATTTCCTTGCACCGTCTGATCATATGTTTCGGTGTATGGCCTTTCACTACAAATATTTTCTGAAGCAAGCAAATCAAGAAAAGCTTTTTTGAGATTAATGGTTTCAGGAAATTCTTGTGTAGAAAGCGGTATTTTTGGTTCTTTTACTGGTCGATGAACAACAATCCCTTTGGTAATATCAAGAGCTTTTGCATCACAAACCTTCTCCCCCTGATATGTAGCCGTGTACACACCAGTATCAGTGACTCGTCCAATTTTAGAGGCACGAGACCCTGCAGATACATTTGGAAAATCCCATCGGCTATTAAAATGATTGAGTACAAATTCAGTAAGATCTGGTGGAACCGCAAAACAAAATCGCTCTTGTGTCTCAGCACAAAGAATCACTGCTGCGGGAAGATTTTTTTCGGATACATGAATAGACTCAACATCGATTTCTGCCCCAAAACCTTGCTCTGCAACAAGCTCGATAGTGGCACACAAAACTCCTCCAGCTCCCAAATCCTTTAGAGCAATACGATTCAGCTCTCCCCTCTTCTCAAGCCGAAAAAAGAGATCATTAAATGCTGCAAAAATATGCCGTTCTAAAAATGGATTTGGCTCCTGGACTGCTCCTTTATTCTTTTCTCGATCATCCTCACTCAGCGTCGAACTGGCGAATGATGAACCTCCAAAACCACTTCTGTCTGTTGGTTTTCCGACAAGAATATATTCATATCCATCCTTGGCGGCATTATCCGAAACATAAGAATGGAGCAGGTTCTTCCAATTAATAACTCCAAGAGCAACAACATTTACGAGGCAATTATCATCAAAGGTTTCATCAAAACGAATATCTCCACCAAGATTTGCTACTCCAAGCGGATTTCCATATCCTCCGACACCATCCGTAACCCCTGCAAAAATCCTTTTTGTCAGGCTCGTTTCGAGTCTTCCAAACCGAAGAGCATCAAGTGCTCCTATGACTCGAGCCCCCATACATGAAATATCTCGACATATACCTCCTACTCCAGTGGCAGCACCTTCATATGGTACCACCTGACTTGGATGATTATGGGATTCATGAGCAATGACCAACCCATATACTTCTCCATTTTTTGATTCATGAAATTTCAACACTCCAGAGTCCTCTCCAGGTCCCAAAAGAACGTGCTTTCCTGCTGTCGGAAGCTTTTTGAGATATTCCCGCGAAGATTTATAGGAACTATGCTCACTCCCCTGAATCCCCCATACAGTCGCTTCTGTGAGTGTCGGATTTCTTCCCAATAACTGTACAATCTGTCGACCCTCATCTGGCGTAAGAGCAACGTCATATTCAGAAAAAAGTTCTGAAATCTGCTCATCTGCCTTCCCTGTAATATCTAGTATAGGCTCCATATTCTTTTGAAAAAAGATATCTCGATTGTGCCAGATTTTTTCCACAAGAGAAATAAACTTATTGCAGAAACAATAATATTTGTGGATAAATATAATACTCCCCTTCCCATACAAATGAAAAAAATCTTTTTTTCTTGTATCACCATCTTCTCTCTGTCATTTCCAGTATCTGTAAATGCAAATAGTTTTATTGATGTTTCTCAAAAGAGTCCCTATTACACTTCTATTGAGTATTTTAAAAATGGAGGACGTATTCATGGTTATCAGGATGGACGCTTTCTTCCCCATAAAACAATCAGTCGTGCAGCATTTATAAAACTCATCATTGAGACTTCTTCTTCAGTAAAAAATATCTCCGACTGTAATTTTTTGAAAAATGTAAAATTTCGAGATGTTCAAAAACAGCATTGGTTTGCTCCATATATCTGCACAGCAAACGAAAATGGAATTATACATGGGTATTCCGATAATACTTTTCGCCCATCAAATGAGATATCTCTTGCAGGAGCTGCAAAAATCCTTACTGAGGCATTTCACATCCCTCTAAAAACGAAAAAAATACATGATCCTTGGTACGCTCCTCATATTGCAGCACTGCAAGCATATGATATTATTCCAAATGGTCTAAAAATACCTTCCCAAAAACTCACTCGTGGTGAAACAGTTGAAATGCTCTATAAAATCATATTCACAGACGTTCAAACAGCAGATACTCAGGTTCTACAAAAACAATCAATCCACCCAGTACATGCAAAAATCCCAACGCAACAAAAAAAATCAATTGAAACAGCCAATACGATTGGCAATAAAAAACAATACCAAACAGGTACAGCTCTTTCACCAGCGAGTTCCTGTGAAAAATACAATACAAAAAAATGTTTCTACGGAGAGAAGTATGACAAAAACAAGAACCAATGTATTTTTCAATGTGGAAACATAAGAGAGTGCCAGTCACTTTCAAAAAAAATTGAAAAACGAATGAGTAAGCTCTTCTCTCCCCCTCCAACTGATCATAAAAAATATGGAGGCTACACTGCGAATGTGCCAACCAAAATTACGACCTATGCCATAGATAATGGAACAATTTCTAAAAAAGAAGATGAGAATAATATAGATTATCGCCTTCTTCCTCTTGAGAATGATGTGCAACTTCAAAAAAAGATTTGGAGAGACATTGTGCAGGTATTTCCAAAACAATACTTGGAACTTCTTACAGAATTTCAAATTTTTAGCGATGGTGCAGGTTTGATGACAGGGGAAGTCTACAAGGTTATACAAAATGATCAACAAACGGGTTGGGGAATTGCCATAGACCCAGCAGATATAGATGATATCGCCTACACTCTTCTCCATGAACTCGCACACACCATTGATATATATCAGTCACGTCCACAATGCGAAAGTGAAGGAATATTTACTAATGAAAATCGATATCTACAACACTTTACCAAACAGTTTTGGGAACCATATGGTGATACGTTTACAAATCTACAAGGTATGAATAAGACAAATCGTGAAAAAGAAATAGAAACACTCTCAAAAAAATATAAAGACTTTTTTCTCACAGACTATGCCCTCAAAAATTCAGAAGAAGATTTTTCTGAAAGTTTTGCTCACTTTGTCCTTTTGAATAAGCCAAGTACAAAAACTATCGCAGATCAAAAAATACAATTCTTTTATGACTATCCCGAATTGGTTCATCTTCGCAGTTCTCTCAGATGGGTTTTATTTTCACGATGGTGAAACAGAAATTTGACTTTTTAATATTTAATAATCATAATATATTTACTTTTTTATTCTCTATGACGAATATTACTGAATTTTATCCTGGTGCTGACAAGAATGCGCCCGATGGAAAAAACCTTCTTGCAGCGCATGATGCATATAATGAAAATCGAAGAAATGATTCCTATCCAGCAGGAGCATGTGGAAACCCAAAACAAGGGGGAGATGTCCAGATTGGAACACAACAAAATCCTGGAAATCTCAATTTTGATAATCCTGCATTAAAAATGTTTGGAGCAGATGATATTAAAGAAGATACACGTAGTTATGTTCTTGCAGTACTTCCAGATGAAGAAGAACAGACATCATGATTGAACAATAGGAACTACTCCTTCGTGTAAACAAGGGGCATTTTTATTGAATAAAATAATTATTCAATAAAGAGTTCTCCTCATCGCATCATATACCTATACAGCAATATTCATTGTACACATGAAGTTTTCCTATAGCTCAGAGTGTCAGAACTCAATCGAAGACGAACGAACTAAACGCCAAGAGTTCCATATTCGTCATCAAGAGAATTCCAAGTATTAAGAGAACAATTCCTCCAACGAGATGGGAAATCCTGATCATTTTTGGAGAAACTGTTGCAAATGAAAGGGTAAACATCGCAATAAGAAAAACGATGATATCATCGAGCATGTATGCAAAATCATAAATTCCTACAGCACTGAGCTGAGTAGGAAGGTTGAGATCCATCTGTAACAGAGTTGCCACAAAAGCAGTGGGAATGGCAAAACTACAGAGTAGCTCAATCGCATTTACAGAAAATGCAAGAGCGATGACTCCAGGCAAGATGATAAATAAATCCTCTTTCTTCAGAAGATTTGAAAGTTTTTTATGGAATTTCTGTTTTTCTCCTACATCACGCATCTCGCACTCAACTTTATTTTTGTAATAGGCATAAAAAGACATAAAAGCAGAAGCAATAGCCATAACTCCAACGAGGCGAAAGAGCCATATCATAACACCTCCACCCAAATATATGGTAATTTCTTGAAACCCAAAAAGGTATGCTAAAAGTGCCCCACCGTACAAAATACCACTTGAGGCCAAAAAAATACCACCAATAAGCCACCTCCTCCGCTTATCCTCCATGGTCATTAAGAATCCTAAAAGAACCAAAAGCGACCACATGGCACATGGATTAAATCCATCAATGAGACCGAGAATAAAAGCCATAATTGGCCAAGAATAGCTCTTCAAATATTTTTTCCAAAATACTTCTTCTTCGCCAGAAAAAGATGTATCTGAACTGCTATCACCACTGATAGACTGCACTGCTGCGAGAATATCAGCTTTTTTAAATCCAACAATGACGGACTCACCAATAATATTTGTTGGTACTCCTGTGGGAACCATATCAAATGCAGCCATTCGTTCTTTCCAAATATCTGCATTTTCAGTATTTTCCCACACCTCATGCTCCTGAATAATGAGATTCGGAAACTGCTCTTTTAATTCAGGAAACCATTCTTTTTCTTTATGACAATGAGGGCAACTCGACCCATAAAAAAATTCAAGAATAGGTTTTTGAGTATCAAGATTCTCAGCAAAAACAGATTGTATTCCAAAAAATTGGAAGACAAAGAAAAAAGAGAAAAGTGTCGAAACGGTTACATATTTAATCCTCATTCATACAAAAAATCTGAATAACTATGCCAAAAGTACCCATATATTATCAAGTCATCTTTCTGCACTCATCGCCTTCACTTTTCCCAAAGAGACACTTAATTGTCTTTATATATTTCATACTTTTTTAAAAGTAAGAATTTAAACTTTCTCTAGCTCTGCAGCGATTTTGCAAATCTGACATGAATGATGACTATCTCTTCCCCGAAGCCCAATAAGCGACGGCAACAGCATCGGCGGCATCATCGGGGCGAGGAATACTCTTGAGTTGAAAGATTTGTTGAACAGCACGTTGCACCTGATCTTTGGGGGCATTCCCATATCCACACACAGCAATTTTTACATCTTTTGGTGAAACTTCAAAAATAGGTATTCCCTCTTCAGCGAGTATCTGCAAAACAACTCCGCGAGCATGTGCAACAGCAATTCCATTGGTCACGTTTTGCACAAAAAAGAGCTGTTCAACAGCAGCAATATCAGGGCGCTGAGAAGCAAGAAGTTCACGAAAATCCTGAGAAATTTGAAACAGACGATTTGGAAGCTCCGAACCAGACTCGGTTGATATGACCCCAAAATCGACAAGCTTGTTGCTTTCAAGAAACGCAAAACCAATAGTCGCAAGGCCGGGGTCAATTCCAAGAATTTTCATACTACAAAGAGCATACATGTTCTGTGCTCTGTGTTCCATGCCTGCCCTTCGTAGCCTTGGCGAAGAAGGGTTCCCTGCTCTCCTCCTCTATTTTCTTGATATTTGATTTTCAATACTGAATAATGAGGACCACATTTGCCTCGGTAGCTCAGTGGATAGAGCAGCAGCCTTCTAAGCTGACGGTCGCAGGTTCGATTCCTGCCCGAGGCGCCACTAGCAATAACAGCTTCAAGCTCCGAGCTTTGAGCCGAAAGTTCGTCAAACCCCTTTCTCTGGAGAGTATCGTTTTCTTTGGTGATTGAGATTTGTTGGTTTTTTATCATTTGTCATTTGTCATTTGTAATTTGTAATGTATCTTTCCCTGCCTGCCCTTCGTAGCCTTGGCGAAGAAGGGTTCCCTGTTCCCTTTTTGTGGCTCTCTTTTCTTGTATTTCATAGAAAAATACTGTATACTCTTTTGAATAGTTTTTCTCTTCAGAAACAAAAATAAATGCCAGAAGACGCAAATCCTCAAACTCCGGCTCAACCAATAGTAAACACTCCCCCAAAAGCACCAAATCCTGAAGACCCAATTGCAACACTTTTTAACGGAAAAAAGAAAAAAATTGATCCTGAAAAAGAGCTCATACCGAGTGAAGAAAATACGACACCAAAAACAGAGACACCCACCCCTCTCGTACCCCCTTCTGCAATATCTCCTCAAGCACCACAACCCGCCAGTCAACCGATACCTAAAGCTCCACTAGAGCAACAGCCTGTAAAAAAGAAAAAAGGTCTTCTCTCTTTTTTGTCTTCACCAAAGAAAAGAAAGAAAAAACCTGAGGAGCAAAAAGGTGCTCACACAAAAGGGAAAGAAGGGAAACAATCCAAAAAAAAAGAGAGTAAAGAGGAAGCAATACGTCTTAAAAAAGCAGAAAAACGATACCGTGAAGGTATGGCGACGATTCGTGATCTCATTGCGCCAAGCTCAATGGAGATAAATTTTCAATGGGTCCGACTCGGTGATATGTATGCCAAAACATTTTTTGTGTATTCTTACCCACGATATATCGAAGCAAATTGGCTTTCTCCCATAGTAAATTTTGATGTCACTATGGATATATCCATGTTCATCTATCCGAGTGAATCAGCAGCAATAATGAAAGTTCTCCGAAACAAAGTAGCACAAATGCAATCATCAATGCATATGAACAGGGAAAAGGGAATGGTTCGTGACCCAGCAATCGAGGCTGCTCTTGAGGATGCAGAAGAACTCCGGGATCAACTGCAAAGGGGTCAAGAAAAATTCTTCCATTTTGGACTCTATTTTACGGTCTACTCAGATGATCCCGAAAAAATAAAAAAAATTCAGGCAAATCTTGAATCTATTCTTGGAGGAAAACTTGTTCTCACTCGTCCTGCAGACCTACAGCAAGAACATGGTTTTAAGTCCGTACTTCCTACATGTTCAGATGAACTCGAGATATTCCGAAACATGAATACCTCTCCTCTCTCAACGAGCTTTCCCTTTACCAGTTCCGAACTAACGAGTAACGAGGGAATCCTCTACGGGCTTAATAGGCATAATGATTCTCTGGTTATTTTTGATCGATTTAGCCTCGAAAATGCAAACTCTGTCATTTTCGCAAAATCTGGTGCTGGTAAATCATACACGGTAAAACTCGAAATCCTTCGATCGATGATGATGGAAACCGACGTCATCGTAATCGATCCAGAAAATGAATACGAAGAACTCGCAGGAGTTGTTGGCGGTTCTATTCTCAAAGTATCTTTGAACTCTGATCGACGAATCAACCCCTTTGACCTCCCAAAACCACTAAAAGATGAAATCACCAAACCAGGTGATCTCCTGAGAACAAACATCATTACCCTTCACGGACTTTTTAATCTCATGCTCGGTAAGCTCAGTCCTACAGAAGAAGGACTTATGGACCGTGCACTTATCAACACCTATAGTCTCCGTGGAATACGAATGGACACCGAAGATCCTGGTAAAATTGATCCACCGACAATGCAAGACCTTCAAGAGGTTCTTGATGGAATGGCTGGTGCAGAATCATTAAGTGAAAGACTTCAAAAATATACGACCGGTACTTTTGGAGGACTTTTTAATCAAAAAACAAATATTGATATGGATAATGGGCTCATGATTTTTCAAATCAGAGATCTCGAAGATTCTCTTCGTCCAATCGCTATTTTTGTAATTCTCAACTATATTTGGAACCGAGTTCGGAGTTCACTTAAAAGACGTATTCTTGTTATTGATGAGGCATGGAGTCTTATCCAACATGAGGATTCTGCAAAATTTCTCTATGGACTCGTAAAACGTGCTCGAAAGTATTATTTAGGTGTCACAACCATTACTCAGGACGTAGAAGATTTTCTTCGATCTGATTTTGGAAAGCCGATTATTAGTAACTCATCAATGCAGCTCCTTCTCAAACAAGCACCGAGCTCAATCGATGCCCTTCAGAAAGTTTTTAATCTCACCGAAGGAGAAAAATATCTCCTCCTCAACTCAGGTGTAGGACAAGGAATTTTCTTCGCAGGAATGAAACATGTAGCCATTCAGGTCATTGCAAGCTACACCGAAGATAAGATTATCACAACGGATCCTGAGGCACTTTTAAAGGGAAAAGAAGAGGCAGCCAGTAAAATACAAGAGCAAAAATAAAGAAGAATATTCTCTTTTTTTGTAGTTTTTGAGATACTAAAAATATGACCCTCGACCTCATTATTTCCTCGGCACTCATTCTCACTGGAATCATCACTGGTGCTATTCTCATGCGATTTTTTCTTTTCTATACAAAAGAACGAATGAGGGCGTTAAACCTCATTTTTTTTCGAATCCTTATTCCAAAAAAAGATACCCGTGAAGATAAAGATACTGAGGGAGAGCAATTTGGAAGTGCAAAAGATTTTACAAAAGTAATCGGTGTCATGTCTCAATTGTTTTCCAGTATTCAAGCCATTCGCCCTTCAGGAGTTTTATATGAAAAAATCTTCAAATCAGATTACTTTACATGTGAATATTCTGCTATCAATGGAGAACTCTTCTTTCATATGGGAGTCCCCCGTGATACACGCGACCTCATCGAGAAACAAATCACAAGTTACTACCCAGATGCTGTTATAGAAGAAACACCAGCACCAAATATTTTTACTGCGGGAAATAAGGTCGCCAGCAATTACTTTCAGCTGACGAAACAAAGTTTTCTCCCCATAAAAACAATCGATCGACTCGAATCTGACTCATTAAACAATATTACCAATGCCCTTTCAAAAATGCGAATGGGAGAAGGGGCAGCCATTCAATTCATTTGCCGACCCATACCAGATTCTTGGCAAAATAAAGGTCAAACAAAAGCTTCAGAGATTTACAATTCCAAACAGCACTCATCAATTCTTAGTTATCTAAATCCTTTTATTTGGATTCGAAATATCCTTTCTCTCTTTATTCATGGTCCATCAGAAAATCTAATGGAGAGTCAGAAATCTGAACAAGTAACCCCTATTGTTCAAGAAAAAGTAAAGGCAATAGAAGAGAAGGCCGGAAAGAGTGGCTTCGACACCATCATCCGCGTCGTTACAGCGGCAAAAACAAAACGTGAAGCTGAACTACAACTTACGAATCTCAATGGATCATTCGAACAATTTAACGATCCGACCATGAATGCTTTTTCAAAAACAACCTATCATTCAAAGACAAAGCTTGTACGAGACTATATTTATCGTCGATTTTCACGAGGAAAGATAATAGCCATTCTTCATTTTTTAAAGACATGGGAATGGCAACAAATTCTTAGCACAGATGAAATGGCTGCTCTCTATCATTTTCCGAACGCACAATATAATAAATCTCAAGCAATTGCGTGGCAAGAATTCAAAATAGCTCCTGCTCCTCACAACCTTCCTGAAGAAGGTCTTCTCTTGGGATATAATATTTCACGAGGTGAAAAACGAGAAGTTCGGATTAAACGTGATGATCGAAGACGACATTTTTATGCCATTGGAAAATCTGGAACTGGAAAATCAACCATACTAGAAAATATGATTCGACAAGATGTACAAAATGGAGAAGGAGTATGCGTTGTGGACCCTCACGGAGACCTCGTAGAAGCAATACTACCGTATATCCCTCGTGAACGCGCAGATGATGTTATCCTCTTTGATCCAGGAGATCTAGATCGCCCTATGGGACTCAATCTTCTTGAGGCAAATTCCGAAGAACAGAAGGAATTTGTTGCTCAAGAAGCACTATCAATCTTTATTAAGCTCTTCGGAGAAGAGATTATGGGTCCAAGATTACAGCATTACTTCCGAAATGGAACCCTCACTCTTATGGCAGATGAACAAGAAGGAGCCACTCTTCTTGACCTTCCAAAGCTCTTCACCGATGCCAACTACGAAAAAATGAAAAGGGGAAAGGTTAAAAATCCTGTTGTGAGAAGTTTTTGGGATAAAGAAATGGCCAAAACAGGTCAAAGAGAGCGAGAAGAAATGATTCCATATTTCTCCAGTAAATTTGGCCCCTTTGTTACCAATGCACAAATCAGAAATATTCTTGGTCAGACAAAAAGCGGATTTGATTTCCGTGATGTTATGGACAATAGGAAAATTCTTCTCGTAAATCTCTCAAAGGGAAAACTAGGAGATATCAACAGTAAACTCCTGGGGATGATTATGGTATCAAAAATTCAGATGGCCGCTATGAGCCGAGTTGACACTCCTGAAAATGAACGAAATGACTTTTACCTCTATGTCGATGAGTTCCAGAATTTTGTCACAGACTCATTTGCTAGCATTCTTTCAGAAGCTCGAAAGTATCGTCTCAATCTTATTGTTGCCCATCAGTACATTTCACAAATTACACAAAGTTCTGAAGGAGGAAAAGGGAAGCGTGAAGACAGCGCTCTTAAAGATGCTGTTTTTGGAAATGTAGGATCAATGATGTGTTTTAAAATTGGTGCCCAAGATGCAGAGGCCATGGAAAAAGAGTTTGCACCAGTATTTTCTCAAAATGACCTCATCAATATTGCGAACTACCAAGCATATATTAAGCTCAATATTGATAATGCGACGAGTCGCGGCTTCAGCATGCAAACCATTTATGACCCAACAGGGAAAGATATGGAAGCCGCTGAAGCATATCGCCAGCTCTCACGATTAAAATTTGGACGAGACAAAGAATTTGTCGGCCGCGAAATCGCCAGAAGAGTAATGTAAAGCTGAATTCGAGCTAAGCTCAAGCCCAAAGGGCGATGAGCGAAGCCGAAGATGCTTTACCCCGCCTGCGAACGGAGTGAGTACGAGCGCGGGGTATTGAGAGAAGAGTTTGAATGGCATCATTCCTCCAAAAACTTCCCTACTCCTTACACTGCAAAAATTGTTCCTGAGCTTGATATGGTGCCCCTAATTGAAATATGACATCTGTACTTTCGAGTACCTGACCGTATATATCTGTGACACGAAAATCAAATGGACCGACGCCCATACCATCCTCTTCTACAAAGAAATTATATGAGACCCTCGGAACAGCAACATATGACCCCGATACATCTTTATACTCAAATTTTTTAATAGGATGTGGAGTATTTTTTACCTGCACAGCAGCCCAGTCTGCATTGCTCCCTGGTTTAAAATAATATTGAATATTTCCCGTTACATCACAAGGGATATACTCCCATGTAATTGGCATAGATCCCCTATTTAAATCATCGCCAAGACGTAAAAAAGCTTCTGGATTCAAATCGAGATGCCCTCGTATACAAAGAGGATTTGATGCTGTCGGACAGTGATCTACAATCTGTAGATCAATAGTCCGTGATGACCCCTTTACCCGTGCGCATGCCCCACATGCAAGGGAACCCTCATATTGCTCCGTGCCTATTGCGGCATAATACTCTGGTAATTCACTTGGATTAAAACTACAGCTATTGGGACCATTATTTGACTCATAATATGTTGCCCTTTCCTGAAAGATTTCTTTTTTACAAGCAACTCCATTCCCTCCTTCCCCATCGTCATCTCCATTTCCATCTCCACCTGTTCCACCCGAAATATCAGAGGTAAATTTTTGAAGAGTCCACAGTCCATTCCCAGTGCAAGAAGCACTATCACGGCACCCGCACCTCCAGCCATCATTCGTATTCGTACAGTTATATGTCGCTATATAATTCATTTTTTGAAACTGCTCATCAGAAAAGATATCTTTTCCCTGAGCACTCGCTCGATACCATTTTTGTGAACCATCAGCCAAAGTTCCTGTTAATTCTAGAGGAGACCAAGTCTTCCCATCTTTTGAGATATAAGCCTCATGCCATATAACATGATTATCGAGACCTGTTCCAAATGAAAAAGTGGCCAAATCTTTCTGACAATCTACCCGAACGAAAGATATATAATCATTCGAAAAAACGTCCCATGGAACAGCAAAATTTCCTGGAACCTCAGCAACATTTTTGGTGGTAATTTTTTGACAGATTTCCGCTTGTACAACAGGTTCATTCCAAAAAAAACTCATAAAACAGAGTGAGATGCCAAAGAGAAAAGATATATTTTTCATATGATTCCACTGTAAAATATATCTTGTTCCCTCAAAAACCGCAAAAATTACATTTTTTTCTCATTCGAATTCATAAAAAAACATATACATAATGCTACTCCTGGAGCACTATGCTTATCCATGAAGAGATAACACGCTTTGGAATAAAATCTTCTCTTGTAATAGAATTGATTTTACAAAGATCTTCTGGAAAAATATCATTGCACAGTTTTCTGCACTCATCTCGAAGGCCTGATTTTTGAGGTTTTAAACGCTTAAAGTTTCAAATGATCTCGCTTTCATAAGAGAGAAGACAGAAATGTGCACAGCATATTTCTTTTTTATTTCTACAATGTCTGATCAACAGACTTTCACCCTCCAGCTCGGGGATACAGAGCTCATGATCCACACCGGAAAACTTGCCCAAATGGCAAATGGATCTGTTGTCGCCCAAATGGGTGGAACAACTGTTCTTGGAACAGCCACTATTAGTGCCTCTGCACGAGATATCGATTTTCTCCCCGTCATGGTGAACTACCAGGAGAAATATTATGCTGCAGGAATGATTAAAGGCAGCCGCTTCATCAAGCGTGAAGGACGACCAGCTGATGATAAAGTCCTTATGGGTCGTGTTATTGATCGCCAAATTCGTCCGATGTTTCCAAAGCATATCAGAAGGGATATGCAAGTAATGCTTACTACTCTTTCGTATGACCGAGTAAATGAACATGATATTCTTGCTGGAATAGCTGCCAGTGCATCTCTGGCTATCTCAGACATTCCATGGAATGGGCCTACAGCAAATGTACGAGTAGGAATGATTGATGGAGAATTTATTCTAAATCCAACACATGATGAGCGTAAAAAATCTGACCTTAACCTTATTGTCGCTACATCTGAAACGGAAATTATCATGATTGATGCTGATGCCAATGAAGTATCAGAAGAAAAAATGCTCGAAGCGATGGAATTCGGGCGACAAGCAGGAGTGAAGATTGCAAAATTTATCGGAGAGATTGCTCAGAAAATCGGTAAAGAAAAAATTGTTATTCCAGCTCCAGAAAAAGATACTGACATTGAGGCTTTTATTGACGCAAACTACACAGAACAAATGCGAGATTGCATCTTTAACATGCCCGGAAAGCTTAAACGATTCGAGAAAAAAGCCGAGATAATGGAAGAAGCAAAAGAAGCTGCTATTGAAAAATTTGGTGAAGACTATGATCTTTCAGATTTTGGAAATATTTTTAACACGCTCTTCTCGGGAATTATCAGAAAATCTATTCTCAATGATGGAGTTCGTATTAATGGTCGAAAGCTCGATGAAGTACGACCACTAAGTGTGGAAGTGGGACTCCTTCCTCAAGTTCATGGATCAGGTCTTTTCAATCGAGGAGAAACACAAGGGCTCTCAGTTCTTACATTGGCCTCCCCTGGGAATGAACAGATTCTTGAAGGAATCGAAGGAGAAACCAAAAAACGATACATGCATCATTATAATTTCCCTCCATTTTCAGTAGGAGAATGTAGTAATCGACTCATGACAGGAAATCGAGAAATCGGACATGGTGCTCTTGCAGAGAAGGCTCTCGAAAAAGTACTTCCCTCTCAAAGTGAATTTCCATATGTCATTCGTGTTGTAACGGAGATTCTCCAATCAAATGGAAGTAGCTCAATGGCAGCCACATGTGGAAGCACCCTCGCCCTCATGGACGGAGGTGTTCCCATTAAGGCTCCCGTTTCAGGAATTGCTATGGGTCTGATGACCGACAAAGAAACAGGAAAATTTGAGGTTCTCAGTGATATTCAGGATGAAGAAGATGCAGGTGGTGATATGGACTTCAAAGTTGCTGGTACTGCAAAAGGAATCGTCGCCATTCAAATGGATATCAAACTCACCGGTATTGATATGGAGGTCTTTAAAAAAGCACTTCAACAAGCAAAAAAAGGTCGAATGGATATTATGGATGCCATGCTCGCCGCTATTCCAGAATACAGAAAAGAGCTCTCCAGTTTTGCCCCACGACTGATTACCATGAAAGTAAAACAGGATAAAATCCGAGAAGTGATTGGGAAAGGAGGTGAAACCATCAATGGCATTATTGATAGCACTGGTGTTGAAATGAACATCGATGATGATGGAACCATTATCATTGCTTCTACTGATGCAGAAGCTGGAGCAAAAGCAAAAGCAATGGTCGAAGCAATTGTTGAAGAAGCTGAAGTTGGAAAAATTTATGATGGAACCGTTACGCGAGTAGAAGAGTATGGAGCTTTTGTAGAAATTCTCCCCGGAACACAAGGGCTTGTTCATGTCTCCCTCATCAGCAATGAGAGAGTTGAAAAAGTCTCTGACTATTTAAAAGTTGGACAAAAAATAAAAGTAAAGGTCCTTGAGAGTGACAAAATGGGAAGACTCCGCCTTTCTATGAAAGACGCACAACAATAAGAGTACTTCTGAAACTATTCTCATATAAAAAAACAGGAGATACGTCTCCTGTTTTTTTATGTATGACTATCAGATAATTTACATGCTTTGTATAATAGTGTATAATATAATTAATAATATATCTCATGATAGAAAACAAAATCATAAAATATAGTTTCTTTTTAGGAGTTTTACTGACACTTCAATCGTGTAGTTACTCGTTTTTCCCCGAAGAGATAAAACAAGAGCAGAGTCACCAATTTCAGAATGATGCAGAAGAACACTCGTCACAGAAAAGAGAAGAAAAGGTAAAAAATTCAGACCCTCTTGATGAACTCCCAACAGAAACTGCTGAAATTGCAAAATCTATTGATTCTCTCTGGGGAGAAGAAGAAGAGCTTATTATTACAGAAATACGTTTTCTAAAAAAAACACCAGCAGTGGCTATAGACACCTTTCAATATCCTCCTCAAGCAGACATTCCTCAAACAGGAGGAGCAAGTAGTAAAACTTTTTATCAACAGAGGGCAAAAAATCTCCTCAATGAATCCAATAAAACACCAGAAAAAAAGACACTCAGTCAGGCAGAAGAAATAGCAGCCCGAATAAATGAAAAAGGAGGGAAAATAATGAAAGAAGCCCAACTCAGTGGTGAATTACGAAAACTTTCAAATAGTGCCTCAAACATTATTATTCTTAAACAGTTAAAAGAATTAACGCCCCAATATCTAAATGCAGACATAGATAAAAAAATTGCCGATATACTCCAAAAACAAAGAGAAAGATCTCGGTAAAATATTTTTATTGAACTACTTTTTTATTCAGAAGTCGAAGTCCTCCTGCAAAGACAATCGAAAATACAACAAGCATCCAGACCTCTGGTCCAGTCCCACTGTTTTCACTTGGCTCTGGACCATAGAGATACTCAGAATCAGTCTCGAGAGACTCCTTTTGAGCAAAAGGATTCACAGTAATGGTCATTGCATCAGGGGCCTCTGATGATGAATCAGCTTCTGAAGAGATATTTGTATCTTTGTTCTCTTCTGAATACTCAGGTCCATATGTCATGTTTTCTATATGAATTGTTTGAGGATCAACAATAAAAGCATCTGGCTGTGTACTCTCTTTGGCGAGACTTCCCTCCACAAGAGAAATGACGTGTTTCCTCTCTACCCTATTACGATTTCTGCTTTTCTCTTTTACAGGAAAGCGAATGGTCGAAATATTGTCCCTCTCATCATAATCCTCTTGATCACTGTAAACAGTTATTGAAGAATGAAAAGAAACAAGATCAGCCCCATAAGAAAGTTTTGCTGAGTATGAAAACGACTGATCTATCCCAGCAGGAAGAGAAGCAATAACACATGTGATGACCTCACCACTATCACTGCAGAAATCTGGAAGTGTAAATTCTATGAGCCCCTGATCTTGAGCTTCCCCGTAAAAATCTTGAAAAGTAACATTCGTGGCATCGTCTGGTCCATTATTTCTATATTTGATGGTGTACACAACAGTATCCCCTCGAAAAAAACCATCTTCGGGTATTTCTACTTCCTTTTTTACATAAAGATCAGAAACCTGCACATATGCATTCACCCATGTGAATGAAACCAAACAAGTAAGGAAAATAAGAATCAGAGATATTTTTTTCACAAATATATGAAATAGTATATTTTTTTATACAATTTATATATAGTTGTCAAGCTCAATCAGACATTATCCTTTTTTTCTCTGTAAAATATAGGAGTTAGACCTTGTTTCATCCTGAAAATATTTGCAGACTATAATTGAATATATATTTTATTTCTATGAAAGATACAAACTTTGTTGGGTGGTTTGAAATATATGTCTCAAATATGGATCGGGCGAAAAAATTCTACGAAACTGTTTTTCAAACAGAACTGACAGAGCTTCCAAAAAATAACGATATAGAATATTTTATGTTTCCCTTTGATCCAGAAAAAAAGGATATATCTGGGGCACTCGCAAAAAGTCCTATGATTCAGCCAGGAAAAGGAGGAACTGTTGTTTACTTTCCTGTAGAAGATATTGATTCTACTGCCAAAGTAATCAAAGAAAGTGGTGGAAAAATACTCCGAGAAAAAATGAGTATCGGAGAATATGGCTTCATTGCTTTTTTTCAAGACACAGAAGAAAATACTGTTGCTCTTCACAGCAAATAATTTTTATAAAAAATATGTCCTCCATACAGACTTTCGTTCCAAATCTTATGGTATCAGATGTCCGAAAAAGTGTCGTTTACTACCAAAATATTCTTGGGTTTGATCTTACCTTTGCTGTATCGACAGAAGGAAAAAGAACCGTTACAGATCTCTCAAAAGATGACTCCACCCTTATATACGCCCAAATGAAATGTGGAGATGCTGAGGTAATGTTCCAAGAAAAAGAGAGCTTCACAGAGGATATTCCAGGAGTACAAACAAAAATAATAGGAGGGTCAGTATCATTTTACTGCCTCGTAGAAGGGATAGAAGAATTATTTAAAAAAATTAAAAACCAGGTAACCGTTACAAAAAAACCAGAAACAAGTTGGTATGGCATGAGAGAGTTTTTTATTCTCGATTGTAATGGATATAGCCTTGGATTTGCCGAGAAAGATGAAAATTTTAATGCATCTTCTCTTAAGAATGAAGAATCATAAAAGTGATAAACAGATACAACAACTCACCAATCAACTCCGAAACGTTGGCCCAATAATGGCAAAAAAGCTCATTCAAGCGAATATCAATACTCCGAAACAATTACGAGAAATGGGAGCCAAAAAAGCATATCTGCATATCCATGGTTCTGGTGGGTTTTGCGGCAAATTTCATGCAGCATATTTATATGCACTTGAAGGTGCTATTTGCAATTGTGACTGGCGTGATATTTCCCAAGAGAAGAAGGAAGACTTTAAGGCATTTACAGAGGTGAAGAAGTATTTATTTTAGGGTCATACAAGGGGATTCGACAAAAGGAAATCTCACTTTTAAGAGTAGTGCTAAAAATGTATCTGCAGCTATGAGTGGAGATTTCTCTGGATCATTTACAGAGACAGGTAGTGATATTTATTACACCCCCTGTTGTTGATGCTGATGATTTTGAGGGAGCAGAAGAAGCACATTTTATTCTAACAAAGCAGGAATAGCACAGGAGCCAACTCTTAATTAATAAAGCAAATACTTATCTCATTCGTAGATAAGTATTTGTGGTTGTTGTAAACCTTCTACAGGAGAGAAGACTACTGCGTATCGCTTACATACACCACCTCAAGAAATGAGAGAAAAGACTCAAATAGATTCCCTCCCTTTTTAAAAGAGAGGGGTAGGGAGGGATTTTTTGCAATGGAAAGATACTATTACTTCGCTACTCTTTTTATGCAATCACATTAGTTTTCCTGTAGAGAGGGATACTTCGCTACGCTCCGTGTCGTCAGCTCTCGCTAACAAGGCTTCGCCTCTCGCTCGACTGGCTGCTCGAACCCTTTTTTTCCTTTCCCACAGAGAGAGGGATATTCTCACTGCACATCTCCACTTCGTTCCAATATTTGCTCCGAGTTCTCGAATAGTCGTCGCACGATTTTTTTCAAAAATCGGTTTCTCCTTTCTCGAGACGAACCCTCCTTACCAGGTTCTCATCCCCTCTCTCCTCTGTCACAAAAAAAATAGCCATGAATGGCTATTTATTTTAGTGGCGGAGAGAGAGGGATTCGAACCCTCGGAGGTGTTGCCACCTCAATAGTTTTCAAGACTATCGCATTCAACCGCTCTGCCATCTCTCCATTTTCGACCGGCACAGTATACCGATATTTTTTCTGAAAGAGCAATCTTTTTTCAGTATCATCCAAAAGACCGCGAAATATAGAAAAATTTTTTAGCAAAGTATATAATTGCAAACATATTTCCATACAATGAACATAGTACGAGGCAATGAAGAACTCTTTCGAACATATGAAAAAGAGATTATGGATATCTATATAGATTCCGGATCAACCGGATACATGGAACAACACCTCGATCGAAAAACAGAAACAGATTACTGTTACGATTTATTCCAATCTGGAGGGTATGGATATTTCACTTTTGTAGATAATCATCCAATCTCTCTTATGCTCATCACCCCACTGCATTATAATGAACTCCTTCCTCAGGAGATACAACAATCATATCCAATAGAGAAATGTATTTATATTGATGAAATGGAGGTTCACAGGGATTTTAGAGGTCAAGGAGTCGGAACACAGATGATGCACAAATGTATGAAAGAAATCGATCGGTCGAAATATGACTGGCTCTTTATCCGCTCCTGGAAAAACAATGTACCAGCCATCCGATTCTATGAAAAAATGGGTTTTACACTTTCTGATTTTATTATCGATCAGAACAAAATCAAAAAAGACGGTGTCACTCCGTTTGTAATCCAAAAACAGTATTTAGTGCAAAAACTGTAGTTAATAAGCATATCAAAAAACAGCTCCTCCTTTCTCGAGACGAACTCTTCTTGCCGAGTTCTTTTCCCTCTCGCCTCTATGCGTTGAATTTCTTCAGCTTTGTAATTGTTCATCGGCTCATTCTCATCAACCGATTCCGATTCCTTCGCCTTGGGAGAACTAATCTCGGATCAGAGGGGAGCAACTCGCGGTTGCTTCTAGAACATTTTTTACTGATAAAACTCAACAGTTTTTAAAAGCATTTCAATAATACTGTCTATTCTTTTCACTTCATTTTCTCTGGAGGTGTGATCCGCTACAATCCTATATGTATGAGCAGAATAACCGCTTAGAAAATCAATAAATATTTCAAAATGCGCATTATAGCCAGAAAGATCCACCATAAATCCATCGCGTTCACCAAAGTCCATTTCTTTGTAGTCAGCATCAGGGTGATTTTTGTAATATTCTTCTAATCCAAAAAAATCATCTGGAGTATTTTGAACCTTTTGTCCGGGCCACAGCAGGTGTGCTTCTGATCGGAAATTATAAGGAAAAGTCATAGTTACGCCTGTTGGCATGTACTGCCCATGCTCATCGTCCCAGTATATAAACGTCACTCTTTTTTGAAGCATCGGCCCCAAGGGGATATTCAATAATATCTTTACATCGTTTGGACACTGAAAAGAAATAAATTCGTCTTTGTAGAAGCATGGTTGATTTTTTTTGGATGCCAATCTGCCTTTCACATCGGCTTCATTCGTTTCCTCAGGCAGACTTTCCATCACATCAATATCTTCTTCATTTGCGAGCACTTCTTTCTTTGGGGGCTGAATTTCCATAGAGCCATCACTGCCACTTATTTTGTCTTTGTGCTCAGATACTACGGTGTTATCCCCAAGGTCTTTTGAAGAAATCGAACAAGCAGAAAAAAAGAGGACTGCAACAAAAAGGATAGGAAGTGCTTTCAGAAAGGGCATTGCATAAGAAAAAATCAAATGTAAAATAAATCTTTGTCCCCTATAATGCAACCGATAAAAAAAAGGCCCCACTTGGGGGCCTTTCAATTCGTGCATTTTCAATTTCAGAGTTATTCAGTCCAGGACCGATATTGAGTATTCTCCAAAAATGGTACTGGATCTACAAAGCTCCGATCAGCTCCATATCCGAGAGCACTCGCTGGGAAGTTGCTTTCTGCATCCCATATTCCTAAATGGAGATGAGGCCAGGACTTAGTACCAAATTGATAATCTTCAACGATGCCAATAATCTGATTAGCTCGTACAAAGTCACCTTCTGAAATCATCCCATACACATGGCCATATAAGGCAAAAAAGATTGTTCCATCTTTCTTCTTGTGCCGTATTACAACAGCAGGCCCTTTGCGACTAGGATTCGATCCACCGAATCCTCCCACATCATACCTCACGCTATGCACCTGCCCATCTGCAATTGCCCTGACACTATCTCCAACAAATGCAGGGTAATCTTGTGCCAAATGATTTGTATTATCCCCATGCCATCCTCTGTCATAGGCACCTGAGTATCCACATGATGAGCACGGTTCCCAAAGGTGGATAACCACATACACCTTAAATGACGACTCTTCTACTCCATGTACCGCAAGGAAATATGGACCATTTTGAGTTGAAGATATCTCGATGCAATCATCCATATTCCCAGGATTACGGGATTCGTACTGATGAGATAATTTCGACACTTCCATTTGATAGTTCCCGTACAAATCGACACTTCCATATATGGCTGCGTTGTAGTCCTCGTCGGTGTATACGCATACAAGATAATCAAGCCCGGCGACCTTCTCAAAGCGATAGAGCTTGTAATCTCCTTTGGACACATAGTCATGAAACGACATTTGCGGATCCACCTGTAGAACAAGATGCTCTTCACTAACCGATAAGTCAAAATAACCTAAGGTACCCTGTAGACCGATATACACTGGTGTTTGCGAAGTCAAAATAGCTGAACAGTATTCTGACTCTGCTTCTCCCCTCCGTGATCGACAGTCGTAGTCATCCTCAGTGGGCAATGCACCCTCTCGCACATATAGATCAATATTTTCGCCTAAACCGTCAAGAACAATGGACAATTGTTTTTTTCCGGCTTCATCGTTGGTAACTTGGTAATAGAACCATCTCCGTTCTTTTAGATTGCTTCCGAACCAACCATGAATCTTTTTACCTATATCAACTGGCGAAATATAACAAGAATCAACGCTGCTCGGTGCAATAGCCGCACTATGAAGTCCTGACGAAGTATTCGTACTCGGTTGACAGCCTTGTCCTTCTGCAACAGCAAGAAGACGGTAGTCTCCCGCGTACCCCCGCACTCCAACATACACGCTTTCGGATGAACTCACATCGAGAACACATTCCTCGGGCGCTGTTCCACTCTCGGTAGACCGACAGTCATACTCTTCCTTCGTCGGTAAAGATCCCTTTTTCACGTACAGGTTGACGTTTTTGGCAAAGCCATCGAGGCGAATAGCCAGTGATGACGCTTCCACAGTGTTGTCAACACGGTAGTATTGGAAATTCCATGAAGAACTGACAATAGTTCCCGTTTTGGCTTCACCAATCAGAAGCGGCATCGCCATCCCTTCAGGAGTATCAATACTAAGGCTGCCCAAAAACACCATCTGGGCTGCGCTCCGCGCCGCCCTCCTATCGGCTCGGGAGGAGCCGTCTAAGCCGATCAGTCAAATTCTGGCGGAGAGAGAGGGATTCGAACCCTCGGAAGCTTGCGCCTCACACGATTTCGAGTCGTGCGCATTCGACCAGCTCTGCCATCTCTCCGTATGTGTAAAGAGTACACGAAAGATACTTTCCTTCTCAAGAATTCACGTTTTACCTCCTCTTTTCCTCACTGGTATGTTTTCGGATTACCTCATAAATATCCTTCCTTCTCTGAAAAGGGTCTGAAACACGTGGCATAATAATCTCAAATCCGATAGACCCCGAAGTATTCACTTTTATGGTTCCCATATTCAAAAAAAATCGCTGAAAAACTCCTTGCACCACAGCGATATCCGTGACTTCACGATGCCGTGCTGAAAGAACTTTTCGCCAGGGAAAACCAGAACGTTTATATATTTTTTTTTCTGTAATGAGATACAGAACAGAATAATAGTAAATAAGAAGACTCACAATCATCACTCCTAAAAAGAGAAGCATCCCAATAAAAAGAATGGGAATGCCACGAAAAAGAAAGGCAAGCCCTCCAAACAGAATAACTACAAGTAAAAGAGCAAGCACAAGCCATCGGAGCGACATCCGAAATCGAGAAAGAATCGTCTCCGATAAATCAATATAGCTGTATGACATATGGTTCTAAAACCATACCATGAAAAAGGCCTTTTTCAGAAAGAGAATTGAACTTTATTTTTTTATGTATGGTAACGAGCCAGAAATGACGCCCCCATTGAGCCAGCATTATCAAGCTTTGCTATTCGAAGATCTATATGAATCGGATATTCCTTATGAACTAAATATTTATTCACATTAATGGTCAGAGCTGATAACATATCCGGAAGAACATGCTCTCCTATACCGCCACCAAAAACAATAATTTCTGGATTAAATGCGAGTAGCAAATTTGTAGTAAATTTTGAAAGATCGGTAAGCCATTCTTCAAATATTTCATATCCCACCCCCTCTTTTGCTTTCCAGGAATAAATATGATCCTGAAGCACATCTGAGAGACCTTTATCACGAAATCTTTTCTGAAGAACTGGTCCACAAAGAAAATGCTCATCATCTGAATCCCCCTGGAAAGATGAGAACATATGTCCGACTTCTCCAGCAAAACCCTGACTCCCCTTGTATAG
>JANTGK010000013.1 GCA_024762935.1 Candidatus Peregrinibacteria bacterium
TTGTAATTTGTAATTTGTAATTTGTAATTTGTAATTTGTAATTTGTAATTTGTAATTTGTAATTTGTAATTTGTAATTTGTAATTTGTAATTTGTAAGTGAGGTATTCCTTGATATTTCCCCCTCATCCATGGAAGAATATTCTTATGAATGTCTTTCAAGAATTTCCGGTTCTTATTCCTCTCGTAGCTGGGCTTATTGCCGAAGGAGCAAAACTGATTGGAGTTCTCTATAAAAAATCAAAAATCGAATTTCAGGATATTCTTCAATCTGGTGGACTCCCCAGTGGACACACAGTTTTTGTCTCTTCCCTTGCTACTACCGTTTATCTCATCGAAGGAGTCCGTTCCACATCGTTTGCCATTGTTTTTGTTTTAGCAATAGTAGTCATGTA
Source organism: Candidatus Peregrinibacteria bacterium (assembly GCA_024762935.1). Classification (GTDB taxonomy): domain Bacteria; phylum Patescibacteriota; class Gracilibacteria; order CAIRYL01; genus JANTGK01. The sequence goes on from JANTGK010000013.1 coordinate 394, forward strand.
TGACGCCATGAAAATTCGCCGTGCTGCTGGTCGACATGCCGAAGAGCTCAACCGGATTCTTGGTGAAACAAAATATGTCGAACGACTCGGACACTCTCCATTTGAAGTTATTATGGGCATTGTCATGGGAGTTGGAATCGCTGTGATTCTTTTTTCTTTCTCTTTTTCTATATGAAACCGTGCTGCTCCAAAAGAACAAACAGGCATTGCTGGAAAATTCCTTTTTTTACAGGACTCCTAGCAGGAGGAATATATGGGATGCTCTTTACAAAAACTGCTGGTCCTGAACTACGAATGAAAATAAAAAAATCAAAAAAACCATGTGCTGATCTTTTTATAGCTGGTGCAGAAATGGATATGAGTTTTATAAAATGGGTAATAAATGCTATAAGAAAAAAACTCTCTTGATCATGATCAATCTCTTATTCTCTCAACCATGAAACAATCCTTTCTCGCAGCAAAAACAAATATGAACGCACCAGCAGATGCTGATTGTATAAATGCGAAACTCCTCACACAAGCAGGTTTTATAAAAAAAGAAATGGCAGGAGTGTATTCATACCTTCCTCTCGGATTTCGAGTTCTTGAGAAAATTAAAAAAATTATCGTCGAAGAAATGGATAATGTAGGAATGCAACAAACTCTTATGCCTGCCCTTACCCCTTTAGAGAATTGGAAAAAAACAGGTCGTGACAATGTTGATATTGCGTACAGACCAACAGAAAATACTGTCCTTGGATTTAGTCATGAAGAGATTGTCACTCCCTTGATAAAAGAAATTATGCGAAGCTATAAAGACTTTCCCAAATGTCTCTACCAAATTCAAACAAAATTCCGAAATGAGGCACGGGCAAAATCAGGACTCCTTCGCGGACGAGAGTTCATAATGAAAGATGCCTATTCATTTCACACCTCAGAAGAAGATTTCAAGCAGTACTACGACAAAGTGGCTGAGGCATACTTCCGAGTATACGAGAGATGTGGTCTCGAGTCCTATAAAATTGAAGCCAGTGGTGGAATTATGAGTGGAGAAGAAAAAATATCACATGAATATTCAGTCGTTACAAAGGCAGGAGAAGACACCATGGTATTCTGCAAAAAATGTGGGTTTGCACAAAACATAGAAATTTCAAAAAAGAGAAAGGGTGATGATTGTCCAAATTGTAAAAATTCACTCAATGAAGAAAAATGCATAGAAGTCGGAAATATATTTGACCTCGGATCAAAGTATTCAGACGCATTTGGATTCCATTTCACTGATACAGACGGAAAACAGAAACCGGTACATATGGGGTGTTATGGTATCGGTGTTTCTCGACTTATGGGTACTATTGTAGAAGCAAGCCATGATGAAAATGGTATTATATGGCCACAAACAGTAGCCCCTTTTCAGCTACATATCCTTTCTTTGCGTGAAAATGAAAAGGCTGAAGAAATCACTTCCAACCTTGAAGAAGATGGCTTTGAAATTCTATATGATGACAGAAATGAATCCCCAGGGAAAAAATTCGCCGACTCAGACCTCCTCGGAATCCCACTCCGCGTAGTAGTTTCAAAGAGAATGCTTGAAAAAGGATGTGTGGAACTTCGAAATCGAAAAACAGGAGAGACACAAGAAATACCCACACGAGAGCTTCAAAAATATATATCAACATATTTTATGCCCATAAAGAAATGACCAAGATATGTATTCCCATAAGAGAAAAAGAATCAGAACAAGTTCTTCAGAAAATTGCTCTTGCAGAACAGGCCGCTGCAGATCTTATTGAAATCTGGCTCGGAGAAATTAAGAAACCCGATATTAAGGAATATATAAGAGCAACAAAATTGCCGATTCTTGTAAACTGCAAAGGCCAAGAAGAACAAGGGAGTTTCACTGGAAAGAGCAAGGAAAAACAAGCACTCCTTTTAGACGCAATACAGGCAGGGGCATCCTATGTTGATATCAGTGCCGATTCAGATGAAGAAATAATCTCAGAAATCATCAAAAATAAAGGAGATGTAAAAATAATTCTTTCAAAACATTATTTCTCTGGCACCCCTGGTCTCCCACACCTGACAACAGAACTTGCAAAAATCCAAAAATTTCAACCAGACATAGTAAAATTTGCAGCAATGCCGAGAACATTTAAAGATGTTGTCACCATGATTCGCCTTGCCGAAAAGCTATCATCAAAACATATATCACACATTGTTATATCTATGGGAAAGCTCGGAAAAATTACTCGTATTGCTTCTCCTGTATTAAAAAATGAAATTATGTTCGCCTCTCTCGAACAAAACCCAGAAACAACATTAGGGCAAATTTCCATAAAAAACCTTCACAGAATATATAATTTATTGTAAAATAGTACATTCATAAAATAAAATATGTACTCTCGAATTGCTCTCTGTTTTGCAGTTTTCTTCTGCACAGGATATTCATCAGCGAATGCTGGCAGTATTTTTGACATTTATAAAGCTTCAATTCCTATTCATTCGCAAAAACCACAAGAAGAAGAGCAGTTACACCCTGTGTCAAATACGCTTCAAGAAATTTCTCTTCCAAATAATAAAAATATGTTTGCGAGCAGAGATATTACGAAAGAAGTTGATGAACGAAAAAATTCATGGAAACTTTCGTCAAATTTTTGCTCACTGTTCACACACCCATCTGAAATACACTACTGTCAAAAAAATCTCTTAGAACAAAAAATTGAAATTGGCGAACGAACAAATATTATACAGCGAAGAAAAATGTGGAATCTCACCGAAAATTACTGCTTTGAACGTTCTTCATTCAGAAATTATGAATACTGTCTTCATCAACTCCATCAGCAACAAGCCTATTGTCCATACCAAAAGACAGCGGGAAATCGCATTATAATAGACCTTGAAAATCAGATACTCTATGGTGTAAAGAATTGTCAACTCCAAGTCTACACTAAAATTACTACTGGAAAAAACTCTACACCGACCCCAACAGGTGAATATCATGTCTATCAAAAAAGAGGTCCACATTATATGCAGAATGAATGGTATGTAGATAAGGCTCTCTACTACTTCAGAGGCTATGCTATCCATGATGCAAAATGGCGAATAGGTCAATATTGGCGACCAGAAAACCGGAGAATATATGGATCTCACGGCTGCACAAATACACCAACAAAAATGATGGAGAAGATTTGGGATGAGTTTGGAGTAGGGGACACAGTTCAAGTTTTTCAAAGCCTTCCCGAGGATATTGCCTGGGAACTCAAACAAAAAGCAGGGAACAGGCTTCCATTTGACCCAGAAGAAATTACGGGAAACCAATTTTAAACCTCAGATAAAAACTGAAGATGCAATGTTTTCAATCAAGAGGAGTTTTTTCCTCTAAAAACATGATATTTCACAACAGACCACGTGTATCCTGCCTCAGGCACTCACCAAATAAATCTTCTTCAGGAGAAATATGAGCATAGGTACAATCTTGTTTCTCATCAGTAAATGATACAGGTGCATCTTGAACGAGAACAAAAGGTACTTTTTCATCTGCTTGTCCAAAATATATTTGTGCAACCGAAGAAAGATTATCCGCGACAGCAATTTCAGAAACCTTCAATTCTTGTCCGTAAATATCTCTCTTCCCACGTTCATCTGAAATCCCCAAAAACCCTGACCATGCAAGAGCAATACTTGAAATTCCCCTCCGAAAAGGAAAGACACATGAATCGCAGATAATAACACCAAAATTCTTTACCCCTGTTTTTTCTTGAATTCCCTTTCGAATCTCTCTTGCAGTAGATTCAGGATTTCGAGGCAAAACAATGGCAGTTCCTGGCTCTGCATTACTACAATCAATACCCGCATTCGGAAGTACGATTCCTTTTCTTTTTGTCAGATACATATCATATTTTTTAGACCTGCCAATAACCTCATCAGCCTCTTGTGAAATAATACTGAGAAAATTATTCCGAGAAGTACACGGTACAACTGATCCTTCTGAAACAGAAATAACTTTTGAAGTAACAATAAGAATATCTCCTTCCATGATGGTGTCATGATAAGCACCCAAAAAAACATCAACGATATTATCGTCTTTTTGGATGAGTGGAGATGGTATACCTCTCAGATTCATGTGTCATGAGTTCTTATTTTTATGCTTCTCAATCTGGGGTCTTATTTCTCTCTCCAGTTCATCCATAATGGAAACAACATTTTTTTCTTCCTCTGCTTCTGCCCTAAGAATATTTCCTGGGAGAGAAATAGTGATACTTCCTTTTATCAACTCTTTTCGTTTCGAAACTAATTCAAATTCCAAACGAATATTTGTGGATTCATCAGCCATATCCTTTGCGAGATGTAGAAGTTTTTCTGCTTTTGCTTCAATCTTTTCTTGATCCCACTCAGGAAGAACAAAATTCTTTGCGTGTACGCTAATCATCGGAGTAAAAATATATAAAAAAAATCGTAAATTAATTTTTACAAATTTTTTCGCCGAAGGAAAGATTGATTTTTTTTTATCTTTCATCCAGAATACGAGAAAGTCTATTTTCATTATGCATCAGCAATATTTCATATCAATCATCATTTTTGGACTCACAATTTTTACATTTTCTGGCTGTACAGAAAGAAATGCAGAAATACATATACCACCTTCAGAAATTCAAGAGAAGCAAGTCATTACAAAAGAAGGGACTATTAGAGCAAAAGAAATTACACGATTTGAAGAGGGTACACATACATTCACCACTACTGCTCCTGAGCAAAAAGAATATTTTCTCAATAGCAAAATAATTGATCTTTCTCGTTACGAAAATAAAAATGTCCGTATCACTGGTGAAATTCTTAAAAATCCTTCTCTCGATAAAGCACCGGTCATAACAGTTTACTCAATAGATTCATTACTCGAAGATCCTGAAATCAGAGATTCAATTTTTACAGAAGCAGATTATTCTTTTGCAGCTACACTTCCAGGAGACTGGATGCGAACTATCAACAAAGATGGTGAGATAGAATATAGTCCAGAGGAAAATGATACCATCATTCGAGTCTCTCAATTGAAAGAGGGAAGTAAAGAGATGAAAAAATGGCAAAAAGAAATGATCTCGGGGTCGCCTGTAAACATTGGAGGAAAATCAGCCTGGCAAATTATTCGAAGTGGTGGAAAAATCGACATCATTATCCCAATGCCGGAAAAAAAATCTATCATTCTCTTTCAATTCAACCCAGGAGAAAAACCAAATTATGAAAAGGTCATATATTACCAAATGCTCACAGGACTCCAATGGATAGAAGATACAAAGGAGAAAACATCTGAAAAGACAGGAGAAGAAAAAATATTCTGTGGAGGAGTAGCTAAAAAATTGTGTCCAACTGGATATCGATGTGAACTCTCAAGCTTTGAAAAAGATGCAACTGGAGTCTGTGTTGATGCAACACTCCCTCCAAATGAAATATCAAAAATATTACAAGAAGACCATCAGACTCCTGAATTAATAGCTCACAAGCAAAAGGAGGAAACTGCAACTTCAATATCATTGGAACAGCTCCCCTCGATTCCAGTTGATTGGAAAGAATATAGACGTGAACGTTTTTCCTATTCTTTTTCGGTTCCTAAATCATGGTGGTGGAAAGAGTCTGGAGGAAGTGGAAATACTATTTCACAAGTTGACATAGCAACTGAAGAAGTAACTGATACAAATAAGATTATCTCAATAAAGATTGTTTCTTCACCAACTCAAGAGTATTCAGAGGTCAGAACACCATCGTCAATTGAGGTATCTCTTCCAAGAAATGAAAATACCTCTTTTCTGGTTTCCGGAAAAATGGAATACTCTCAGCAGGTGATACAAATTGCCTCATCTCTTTCTTCTTTTTAATTTTTATGAAAAAACTTCTCCTTGGACTTATCGCAGGAATATCAGCTGGACTTCTCTTCGCACCGAAATCTGGAAAAAAATTACGAGAACAGCTCAAAAATTCTGATGAACGGTTTGTTGATTTCGGAAATGCACTTCTTGATGCTACAAAAGATGCTGGATCTGAAGTCAAAGACCTCTTAGAATCAGACGAAATAAAAGACATGCTTACTTCTGGTAAAAAATCTGTTGAAGATTTTGCCAATGTTATTGAAGAGAAGGGGAGCGAACTGAGTAAAAGAGCGCAAAAAGAACTTGATACACTTGTCGAAGATGCCATTGACACTGCAAAAAAAGCAAAAACAAATGTAAAGAAAAAGGCAAAAATAATTAAAAAGAAAGCAGGAGTCATTAAAAAAACAGCAATAAAAAAAGCAACGACAGTAAAAAAGAGGATTACAAAAAAGGCACCAGTAGCAAAAAAGAGTTCAAAAAAATAATTCTTCATAAGAAAGATAATTCCTCAAAAACTCCTTTGTTGTACAGCAAAGGAGTTTTTGATAATACAAACAAAATCCATACCTTTCCTCTTTTCAGAAGAACACATTACCATAAAAAAACTGTCTGATATGCAAAAGAAATGACATACTTAATATATTTACATTACTCCTGCCCATCAAATCTAATAAAAAAATACTATAAGACAATGTATTATGTAATATTTTAAAAAGAGTAATCCCAAATTATTACTCTCGATTACCTTGATACCCCTCCCCGACAAGAAAAGTTTCTCGACTCCGATCACGACTAGCATCAGGCTTATATATCTTTGCTTTCTTGAATGAATTTTTGAATTGCCTCCAAAAGGGGTCAAAATCAGCTCCGACGAATATTTTTAAAAGAAGGTTTCCACCAGGTCTAAGAATATGAGAAGAGAGATCAAGAACACGCTCACAAAGCTCTACCGAATGAAACTGGTCACTATCAGGTATACCTGTTGTTTTTGGTGCCATATCGCTCGTAATAACATCAAATTTCCCGTAAGAAAAGAGTGTTTGAGCAATTTCCTCAGAAAAAATATCCCCTTGATGAATAAGGGCATGAGAAACAGAATCTGTTTTTTGAAGATCGACTCCAACAAGTTTCCGTGGAGATTCCTGTGAAAGAACCTGAAGAAAACTCCCAGGATAACACCCAAGATCAAGGACTGAATCATTTTTCTGAAGAAATTTCGGAAATTTCTTCAGAATAGATTGCAGCTTAAACGCACTTCTCGCACGAAAACCTTGTTTTTGTGCTTTTCTAAAAAACACATCCTGAGGATTAAATCGTTTTGTCATATGAAAAAAGAATACCAAAAGAAAATTTCTTTTGCATTACTGATTACAACACCAAAAAACAGACTACAATGCATAACAACACTTTCAATATTCACGATTGGGTAATTTATGTATAATAAGAAGGTACATAGTAAAATGACATGTCTGAAGGAAACTCTCATCACGAATCACTCTATGGCGCCCCACAAACAGGGGAACAAGCATCTGAGACACAAGAGCAATTTTCTGAAAGATACAAAAAGGCACAAGCAGCCATCAAACAAATACAAAAAGAAGAAACAAGAAAAAAACAAGATGATGATGCACTCGCTAAGCTTATCGTTCAATTTCTTGGTCAAGGGAAAACAGTCTACTTCCTCTTAATTTCACGACTTATTGCCAAGAATATTCCAAGTGACTTCATTCTCTCCATTATTGCCCTTGTGTATGTACCAGCAAAACAAGTGATATCAAAAAAAATAATAGAGCATCAGCTTCAGTCATCAGATGTAAATCAAGAAGAATCTTCAGCACTTTTCCAGCCAGAGGAAAAACAAGAAATTGACATATGGACAGCAAATATTATGAGCATCAGTAAAAAAGAGTCCAAAAGAATCCTAAAAACATGTACTGATTCAGGACAAATGTGTGATGAAGGTATTCGACTTTTTTCAGAAATACTCCGAGAATATCTAGAGAATTTCAATCATGAAAATTTAAGAATGGACAATCTCCAGTCATTTGGAAAAGCTTTTTTTCAAAAAGTTATTCTCCATCTCACAGAAGAGAACAAGGATATTTCTTTCTCCCAACATCACCATGAGTAATTGGAATGCTGATCAGCCAAAAGCAAAGAAAGAATTTCGCGTGGGGATTGTTGCTGCTCAATTTAACAACACCTATGCTGATGCCCTCCTTGGTCGGACTCTTGAGGGACTGATAGAATATGGGCTTACAGAAGAAACAATTGATGTCATACGAGTACCAGGAAGTTTTGAGCTCCCTTTTGTTGCTAAAAAACTCATGGATTCAAAAAGTTATGATGGAATCATATGTCTTGGGGTCATTATTCGAGGAGATACGCTTCATTTTAATCTCGTAGCAGATAATACTGCCCGAGGACTGACGATGCTCAATACAAAAGGGAAAATCCCTGTCATTTTTGGTGTTCTTGCCTGTGAAAATAAAGATCAAGCACAAGCACGAATTGAACTTGGACTCGAACATGCAAAAACTATGGTCGAAATGATGAATCTTCAAGATGAAATCTAATATTACTGATTACATACTCAAAGATGCTAAGAAAATTTTTCGAGCAAATCTGCTGAAATATTAAAATTTGTTGCAACGCTCGACACATCATCATCATCTTCAAGTAACTGAATCAATCGAATGATTCTCTGTGCCACTCCCTCATCTGTTACCTCTATTGTATTGTCAGGAACGAGTGTGATTTCTGCAGACTCAATCTGAGCAGATGCATCTTCGAGAGCCTTCTTAACAGCAAAAAGATTCGTTGCACCAGTTGTGATTTCAAGCTGCCCTTCTTCTTGGATAACATCATCTGCACCTGCATCAATAGCAGCTAGCTCAAGATCTTCACTTGGATTAGAAACAATGATTACTCCCTTTTTTGAGAAGAGAAATGAAACCGATCCTGATTCTCCAAGATTTCCTCCATTTTTTGAAAAAATAGAACGAATACTCGAAACCGTACGGTTCTTGTTATCCGTCAGAGTTGAAACAAGTACAGCAACTCCACCTGGAGCATATCCTTCATATGTACTTTCAACATACTGAGCACCATCTTTATCCTCACCAGTTCCTTTCTTAATAGCTCTGTCAATATTTGCATTTGGCATATTCTCTTTCTTTGCGTTGTCTATAGCAAGACGAAGTCCAGGATTGACATCAGGATCACCGCCTCCATCACGAGCAGCAATAGTTATAAGTTTTGCATGTCTCGTAAAAATCTTACCGCGTGCTGCGTCAGCCGCTCCTTTTTTATGACGAATGGAGTGCCACTTACTATGTCCTGACATAATATATCTTAAAAAAATATTATCCAAAGTATGCCTGACAGTGCCTGATAAATCAATCATTGCTTCCGTTTCTCGATTCTCACTCAGGCAGCACACTGAGGAATCTGCAGATTTTAAACAACATCTGTATAAACATAGCCCTTCCTTCACATATCAAACACGATATTGCTCAAGAGAGGAAAGTTCTCTTCTTCAAGAATATATTTTTCTTATTCTTCCTGCTTGTTTTTATTAAACATTTTCGAGAAAAATGTTTTTTTCTTACCACTATTATCACTTTCTTCTTTCTCATCCACAGGATTTTGTTCCATATCACCGTCAGCAGCATCCTTTTTTTCCTCAATATCATTTTCACCTTCTTCTAGAGCTTCATCCGCTTCTTGATTTTCCTCTGAAATATTTTCATTTTCTTGTTTTTTGACATGCTCCTGATCTTCTTGTTCATCTATTTCCGCATAAGGGTCGAGATCAGATTGATTTTTCTCATCAGCAATATCTTTCTGAAAAGAAAGTCCATCTTTTGCTTCATTTATGTCAATAAAAACAGTATCACCACTGACAAATTCATCTCCCAAGAGCGCATCTGAAAATGGGTCTTCTACATATTTCTGGATAGTTCGACGAAGCGGCCGAGCACCAAAGGCAGGGTTATATCCTTTTTCTGAAAGGAAAGATTTTGCAGCATCAGAGAGACGAAATTCTATATTCTTTTCACGGAGCATTTCTCTTGGCTCCCGAAGCATAATATCAACAATAAGTTCTAGATCTTTTTTTCGTAATGGATGAAAAAAAATAAGATCATCAAAACGGTTGAGAAGTTCAGGACGAAAGAATTTCATAAGAGTTGGAAGGACTAATTCCTTTGTTCTCTCCTGAAACTCTTGTTCTGGAGTTTTTGAAAAGTCACTTTCACCATCACTCTCATTAACTTCACCAACAATTTCATCAACTGTTTTTTCCGTATTTGTTTGCTTATCTTCAGTCTCTTCCAAAGGACCTTCTTCCGCAGTGTTTTCTGTATCTGAATCCTGAGCCCCCTCTTCAGATTCGCCCCTTTCTTTCTTGGCATTTTCAGAGTTTTCAGGAGATGATTCCTTATCCTTTGTCTCATCAACTGGTGGATTAATTTTATTTTCGTCTGTCATTTGTATATCAAAAGAGGGAATATCACTAAAAAGTATTACTCTTTAGGAGTGATAAAATTTTTAAGAAAATCGTTATCTTCAGATTTTTCTGAAGCACCAGGAATTACCGTACCTGGAGGAATTTTGCTTGGAGGAATGAGATTCTCTTCTTGAGCAGGAACTTGAGAAGATTTCTCGGAAGATTTTCCATCCTGAGATGCTTCTTGTTGAGAATCACTATTTTCCTCTTCTGAGGATTCTGACACACCACTTGCTTCAGATTCTTTATCAGACTCCTTAGTGCTATCCTTTTCAGAATTCTCACTTCCTTTCTCATCTTCTGTTTTCATTTCATCTTTTACATCCTCTGCAATCTTTTCTTCTTCACGCTTCATTTCTTCTTCAACACCTTCGTTATGCTTCCAGAATTCGGCATATTTTTGTGCGATCAGACGTGATGCAAGGTTAGAAGTACAAATAATGATGGTGTGTTTAAAACCAACAAGTCGTCCATGATTATCTGTCAAACGCCCATCGTCAAGAATTTGAAGAAGAATATGAAAAACAGCAGGATGTGCTTTTTCAACCTCATCCATCAAGACAATTGAATATGGTTGTTTTCTTACCGCTTCAGTGAGTTCTCCTCCCTTCTCATATCCAACATATCCAGGAGGTGGCCCAGTAAGACGAGCTACCGCATGTTTTTCCATGAATTCTGACATATCAAACCGAATCACAAGATCATCACGTCCAAAAAGAGTTTCCGCAAGAGTTTTAGCAAACTCAGTTTTACCGACTCCAGATGGTCCCATAAATAAAAATGATCCAATCGGTCGTTTTGGCTTACGAATCCCTGATCGACCACGACGGATAGCAGCTGAAACTGCTTTTACAGCATAGTCTTGACCAATAAGACGCTTATGAAGAACATCTTCAAGTTTCAAGAGACGATTTGCTTCTGAACCAGCAATGTGTTCCATTGGAACCCCACTCCAACGAGAGATAACTCGAGAAAGATGCTCCTCTTTAATCTCATCATGACTTCGGGACTGCTCATCTTCATGTTCAGCTCGAACCTCTTCCAGTTTCTTTACTTTTTCATTAATATTCTGCTCTAAACGGGTAAGCTCTTCAATATTCACAACTCCTTTTGCACGCTCTTGCTCAGCTCGGAGTTTTTGAATCTCTTTTTGAAGCTTTTTTTCTCTCCCAGGAGCCGATATTCCTGGCATACGAGCCATGGCAGCTGCTTCATCTATCAGGTCAAAGGCTTTGTCCGGAAGAAACCTGTTACTGATATATCGCATAGAAAGTGTGATAGCCATACGAAGAATATCATCAGATATTTTTACTTTATGAAAAGCTTCATATTTATCGCGAGACCCTTGAAGAATTTGCAAAGTCTCATCAAAAGACGGCTCTGCAATAAAAACTGTTTGGAATCTTCGTGCAAAGGCAGCGTCTTTCTCAATATGCTCATGATGCTCAGCTGTAGTTGTGGCTCCTATTAAATGGATTTCACCACGAGCAAGAGGGGGTTTTAAGATCTGTGCTGCATCGCCTGATCCACTACTAGAAATAAGAGTATGAATCTCATCAACAAAGAGAATGATTTCACCACTACTCTTTATGGCCTCTTTAACTATTCCTTCCAATCGCTGTTCAAATTCACCACGCTTACTCGCCCCAGCAACAATGGTGTTAATGGCAATGGCAATGATTCTTTTTCCCTTTAAAACATCAGGAACATCACCACGGACGATTCGATTGGCAAGTCCTTCAGCAATAGCCGTTTTTCCAACACCAGGCTCTCCAATTAAAAGAGGATTATTTTTTCGTCTTCTCGCAAGAATATGAATAGTACGCTCTATTTCATCACTTCTTCCGATAACCGGATCTACCTTTCCTTCACGTGCCATTTGACAAAGGTCAACACCATACTTATCAAGCATTGGAGTATACTCATTTACCAGAACATCTTTTTTTTGACCAACGCCAACTACATTTTTAATTTGATTTTCAAGAGGCTCCTGGGTAATTTCGTGTTTTTTTAATATCTTTGCTGCCACCCCATCTCCCTTTGAGAGAGCAACTAATAAATGCTCACCAGCAGTAGCATGGTGACGAAGTTTCCTTCTCTCAACATCTGCTTGAATAAGTATATTTTTTGTTCGTACAGAAAAGGGAAGGAATTTGGCAGGATTCTTATTGTTTCCCTCCCGAATTTCCTTCTTTGTTTCTTCTTTTAATGCCTCAACATCAATCTCCATCTTTTCAAAAATCTGATGAAGAACAGCATCTTTTTCTGCATTTCTCAAAATACCCATTAACAGATGTTCCGTATCGATGTCCTCAGCATGAACCTTTCGGGCTTCTTCATTTGCAAAAATTAAAATTCTTCGCATTGAATTACTGAAGAACTCATCAAGATTCTGGAGTGAATTTGCAGGTATGACATTTGGAACCTCTTCCTCAGTATTCTGTGGATTTTTGGATTCTGTATCCTTTTTTACAGAAATATTTTTTTGGGGCGGGGCCTTTTTCTTTTCATCAGGCATTTTTATGTTTGTAAAATATTTTCTTATTATTATTACATTTTTTATTACTTATTTCAACCTATTTTTATGGTCAAAGAAAGAGGGGAATTAAATTGACATAAGTTAATATTTATTTTATTAATACACTATGAAAAAATTTATATTTTTGATGGGAACGATACTATCTGCACTCTTTCTCATATATTATTTTTTTAGTAGCAAAGATGAAATAAAAGATAATAATTTTATAAAAACAACCGATCAAGAAACAATAGAAATAACAACAAAACAACGAAAGCCAAATACAGACTTTCAAACAAAAGCAGGTACTAAAGGAGCACTGTTTATTGCTCTGGCGTATGAGACTGTACAAAGAGGTGAGGATAAATATTCAAAATCTATGGCTCTTGTTAAAAAAATGCAAAATATCCTTCAGGGGAGTATACGAGAACAAATCCTCAAGAGTAACGACCCCCGCCAAACGCTTGAAGAAATAGAATCTACACTAAAAAAACTGGAAATATCTGGGAAGAATTCTATTGATTCCATTAAGAGCTTTCTATCAACAAATCAGCAAGAAATAAATAACAAAAAAAAACAGATACAAGTAAAAGAAAAGCAATTTTTTCTCGCCCTCAATCAAAACAAAGAAGCATACTCAAATGTACTTTTTGAAGAGTTTATTCAAGAAAAAAATAAACTTATTCGACTTCAGGCAGAACACGGAAGAGCGAAAAGCATAGGAAATAAAATCCTAAAGTATTATTCAATGATTCAAGAAAAACAAAAGGCAATTTCACACAATAGAGAAGCACTTATTGCTGGTGTTAAATTTGATATGGCAACGGCAAAAAATGTTGATTTAGCAAAAGAAAAAAGTGAAATTGCAGAGGATGAAAAAGAAAAATAATAGCGAGAGGAAAAAAGAAGGAAGCACATCATCATAATATCCCTTTTTTATTAACAAGAGCACTTGTTTTGTTGTGAAAAAATTGGCAATATCTTCCTGATTTTTTATGTGTATGGGCTTAAAATTATTTTCTTCAATTCATGAGGGAGGAAAAGAGGGGAGCGAAACACGATTTTATGAGAAACAGATTGGAATGAATCATCTTTGGATTCTGACTCTCCTACCGATTTCAAATTCAAAAGTTGAAGAGATCATGAAGCATCTCCAGATTCTCTTGAGTTCAAAATTACTCGACTCGACCACCACGGAAGATGTTGAAGAAAATTTTGAACGAGCATTGAAAGATTTAAATGATACCCTTCCAGAAGTAATCGGTGAAGATGCAGAAACTATACTGCGAACAGGTGCTATGATTATTGGATATCTCCATGATGAAGAACTCCTTGTTTCCAGTTTTGGTCAAGGGGAAGTGTTCCTTCTTCGAAATAGATCACTCATGGAAATATCAGAAGGATTATCACCCACTGATACAAAAGCTGAATTTTTTCAAAATATAAGTAGTGGGGATGTGCAGGATGGTGATAAACTCATTTTTTCTACATACCGACTGAAGCGATACATAACAGAGAGACAAATCATTACAGCCCTTGAAGATGGTGTTACAGAAGCCATGGAAGGAATTACATCTACTATAGATACGAGTGAAAACGGAAACATCTTACTCCTCAATGTAAAAATATCTGAGCCTCTCTCTTTTGAACAAAAAAATGAAAAGGCAAAAATTTCAAGAGATATCTTTCAAAATACTTGGAACCAAATATGTAACACCGGAAAGAATCTCTTTCAAAAAACACAGAGGGTATTTCCTAAACTAAAAAAATCACATGCGCTCCTCATCGGTGCTGGAGCAATCGCTCTTCTTCTTCTATTCCTCTTTTTTAATCTCCTTTCTGGTCAAAATAATAAAAAGGAGAACATAGAATATACTGAATTCATTAATACTATTGAACAACAATTATCAACAGTAGAAACAAGATTTATTGAGGGAAAAATTGATCAAGCAAACCTTATTCTTGATCGAATTGAAGATCAAGCAAGTGAGATGCTACAAAAGAGAGTTGATGTCGTGAAGGCTGACCAAATTCTTGCAATCGTGCGGAGCAAAAGAGAATACGTAAATCGAATTATGCGTATTACTAATCCTGAAGTTATGGCTGATCTCAGTGCCATTAATTCTGAAATAGAATCACGTGGGTTCTTTTTTCTAAAAAATGAGATTATCACTTTTGACAAGGATTCCCTCTATAGAACACTAATCTCTGGGACAAAGGCTGAAGGTCTTGGAAAAATAACAGATAACGGAGAGCTCACCATGGGAGTATCCTTTCCTGCAAAAGATGAAGGTGTCTTTATGACAAAAGGAGGAAATGTTTTAGAATGGGAAAATGGTCAAACTATTACAGCTGATACAGCAGATGCCACATGGAAGCCAGCGAGAGAAATAAAAACGTTCTCTAAATTTCTCTATTTTCTCGACAATCAATCAGGACAGATTTGGAAGTATGAACGACGAGAAAGTGGATTTACTCTTGCAGAGGGGTGGGCAACAACAGGAAAGGAAGTCTTAAAAGATGCTGTTTCATTTGCCATTGACGGAAGTATATTCGCCCTCACCAAATCAGAAGGAATCGTAAAATTCCATCTCAATGAAAAAGTAGACTATGAACTCAAAGATGTACCCAACGGAACACTGAAAGGAGATAAGATATACACTGATGCTGATCTCGGTTCACTTTTTGTTCTTGATAAAGAAGATCACAAAGTGCTCATTTTTTCAAAATTTGAAAACGAAGCCGTCTACAAAAAACAAATCATCCTTGAAGGAACAGAAGGACTCGTTGATCTTTTTGCGACAGAAAATAAGCTCTATGTTCTCGGAAAACAGAGGATATATGAAATTGCTCTTAACGGCGACGAATAAATAGTGACATTCACATTATGGTGTATGAGCAAGATTTACGCTTCCGGTATATATCCAGATTTCTTAAGAGTTCTTATTAAAAACAGGGGAGCACAAGAAGTCTTTGGAAGCCTATTTATTATTTCTGAGACACCTGCCTGTAAATCATAATTTATATTTTCAATCTCTATTGCAGAAGAATCATTATAGTACACACTTATGAATCATTCTCCTGATCTTCTGTTTACATATCTATCTGTCATGCCACTCTCTTAGCTCTTGTAGAGTATATTCTCAGAGGAAATGTTTTATGAATTTTTTATTTACTGCATATCATCAGCCAATGCATTTACTCTAATTTTTTCCATCCTCTTCTTAATCGATTCCTGAAGAAGGACATATACTTTTTGAGTAATAATGTCTCGTTCAAAAAAGTTTTCTATAAGTGTCCGCTCCATCTCAAGACAATTGCGTTTTGTAAAGTAGAGCTTCCTATCCTTTAAAAACTCTGAATGTTTTTTTTCGAGCGCATGTTGTCTATTGGTAGCATTTTTATGCCAAAGCGTATATTGCTCATAAACCTTGTCTAAAATTCCCTCTTCATGAAAGAGTTGATTCTCTTTTAACTCTTCAAGATGTTCTAAAACACTCCAGGCAGAAATCCTTCGAGACCGATACCGTTCATGTTTCTCAATAATACTATTCTTCTTCCACCGCATGATAATTTTCTGAAAAATAGAATATCGAGCAAGGGGACCTAAATATTTTCGAAAGAGTTTTTCAGATCTTTTTAAACGTTCCTCAAAGGGAACAGGGGATCTTCGTTTTGACTGTTTCTCAGAAAACATCAATCGTTCCTTTTGACGTTCTGTGCTGGCAGTAAGCTCAGCAAGTGTATGCTCTGAAATTTCTTCTGCAGCATAGAGTTGGTGAAATACTTTTCTTTCCACTCCAAGACAATGTTTTTTGAGAATTAAAAGAATTTCATGCTCTGAAAAAACAACTTTCTTGCGAAAAAGAGAATGAATCTTCTTATTCGCTTTTGACTCCGATTTTTTATAGCTCATTGAGATACGCTGAAAAACATCATCAGTGATGTACCGCTTCCGATGTATTTTTTTTAAATGCTCCTGCATAGAATGTGCCACAAGAACATGACTTTCTTCTGCTTCTAATACATCAACAGGAGTAAAACTCATAAGCCCCAAACGAACAAGGAGCCACCTAATAGTCGTCGCATTAAAGAGAAAGAGAAAAATAATAACAGCAACAGTCATCGATTGAAACATCTCGAGATACTGATAATTATCAGGTATCAGTAAAAGCATTACAACCGCTAACGCACCTCGCAGACCACCATGTGAAATAACTATTTGCCAACGAAACGGTACTCTTTGATCTTTTTTGAGAAATGGATTTAATCCAGAAAGAACAGGGATAACCGAAACAAATCGAGCAAAAATAACAACAAAAACGGCTATCAAGGAAGGAAAGAAAAAATCCAAAGATGCAGAATGGGCAATAGAAATTCCAATAAGAATAAAGACAAGAGAATTTACTACAAATGCCATATGATCCCAAAAGTGCTGCATCGTCTCAAGAACAGCCGGAGAAATCTTATTTCGTCCATAATTCCCCAATATGACACCTGCCATAACAGTAGAAATAATCCCTGAAACATGAATATGTTCCGCAAATAAAAAAGTAGCATGCGCAAGAATCACCGCAAGAGTCATCTCTACATTCCTATTCTCTCGTACTAAATGAATCCATTTGGAAAATGTATATCCCAATAGACCACCAAAAAGGATGCCTCCAAAAACCTTATAGAGGATATCTCCAATCCCACCAGTATAAAAAGAAACATCTTTAAAACTTGAATCCGTAGCAAGAGAAAGCATAAGACCAAAGACAACAAGTGCCGTTCCATCATTAAAAAGACTCTCTCCTTCAACTATAGTTCGAAGACGACGAGGAGCACCAACTTCCTTAAATATCCCAAGAACCGCAACGGGATCTGTTGCAGAAATAAGAACACCAAAAAGAAGAGCAGCAGTGAGTGGAATTCCAATAAGAAAATGAATACAAACACCAATAACCGTCATTGAAATAAGAAGGGTGATGACCGAAAGGGCAGTAATAGCACTAATGCTTTGCTTGAGTTGTGCGACCCTAAGATTAAAGGAAGACTCAAAAACAAGAACTGGCAAAAAGATATAAAAAACCACCTCAGGAGAAAGGGCAAACCCCCCAATTCTTTCAATAAATGTTTGTGAAAAGGAGTATACATCTGAATGTATAAAGAATTTATGTTCTAAGAACCCTGACCACATAGCCAGAAGAACACCAAAAAGAACAAGGAGGAGTGAAAATGGAATACGAGTCAACTTGCTTACCAACTGAAGAACTGCTCCCGAGAGGAGAAAAACTAAAAGAGCAAGTATGACGAAAAAAAATTCACTTTCCTGCATTTTTCAAAAAATCGGTAAACATTCTCCTCCTTTCTCTTTGTTTTGAAAAGTCTTTTCTAGTCCCGAGGAATTTCACGAGAGAGAATCCAAATGACAACAACACTGAATTTTGGTATCCTAGTGGTGATTTTTCAATATAAATGAGAGCACTAACAGGTATTCAACCAAGTGGATCTGCCCATCTCGGAAATCTCTTTGGAGCAATGCTTCCTGCCATACATTTGGCAGAAAAATATGAAAATTCTATTATTTTTTTGGCTGATCTCCACGCTCTCACCACGGTGCATGATGCAGAAAAACTCCATACATTAACGATAAACCTAGCAACAGATCTCCTTGCCCTTGGGCTCAATCCAGAAAAGACAATACTCTTTAAACAATCAGATGTACCAGCACACTCAGAACTGAGTTGGATTCTCAGTACCATTGCTC
Source organism: Candidatus Peregrinibacteria bacterium (assembly GCA_024762935.1). GTDB lineage: Bacteria > Patescibacteriota > Gracilibacteria > CAIRYL01 > JANTGK01. The sequence goes on from JANTGK010000013.1 coordinate 19,011, forward strand.
CTATGGGACTCCTCCAAAGAGCCCATAGCTATAAAGATAAAACAGCAAAAGGAATAGATGCCTCAGTCGGGCTCTTTACCTATCCTATACTCATGGCCGCTGATATTCTCTTGTATGATGCAGAGATTGTTCCCGTCGGAAAAGATCAAAAACAACATCTTGAAATAGCCCGAGATTTAGCTGAAAAATTTAATCATCTCTTTGGAGAGACCTTAACGCTTCCGACCCCACAGATTCAGGAAGAGACAGCAGTTATTCCAGGAATAGACGGAAAAAAAATGAGTAAAAGTTACGGAAATACTATTGAAATTTTCGCTGATAAAAAAACACTGAAAAGACAGATCATGCAGATTGTAACTGACTCTGCTGCTGTAGATGATCCAAAAGTTCCCGAAGGAAACAGTATTTACGAAATATATAAACTCTTTTCCACAAAACAGGAACAGGATGATTTCGCACAAAAATTTCGGAATGGGGGAATGGGATATGGAGACGCAAAAAAAATTCTTTTTGAGAAGGCAGAAGCATTTCTTGCCCCCCTTCGAGAGAAACGAGAACAGCTCCTACGAGAGACCCAAAACATTGAGAGCGTCTTACAAAATGGAGCACAAAGAGCAAATAAAATCGCCAATAAGAAGTTGGAACAAGTAAAAAAACAAATAGGGGTCAGATAACAACCGTAAAAAATAGTTGACAAATTATATATATATTTTATTATGAATATAATTTTTTTCTCGTATGCACGAAAAACTTTCATCTTATTATTTAGACACAGAGGATCCTACTCCAGCAAGAGTAAATTCTGTGAGAAGCGTTTCTTCTCATGAACGCATTAGATGCGCTGCATTTATGAACACACTCATGCCAAAGCTATACGCATGGGGTTTTAATGACTCACCGAATGAACAACCAAAAAATACAGATCATACCAGCGTAGGATTTGGAAATTTTTCTCCGCCCAACAAAGACAGATATCCCGAAGATACAAAAACAAAAAAGGGGAAGGGGAAGGGGAAGGAGAATAAAAAATAGAAAAGACTATTATCTATACTGTCCTAATCCTGAAATTCAACGGATACCTTTGAAGATGTTCTTCGAGAATCACCAGCAAGAATAGCTTTCACATAAAATTTCCATTGACCACATACTTGGGGAGAAAAGTTTGTTTCGAAAAAGCCTGTTGTGGAAAGCTTGAAAAATTCAGAAATTTTCATTTTTCCCCGAGAGGGATTTTCTGCCCAAATCTCCAAACTCTCAAAGTCACCCCTCATATCCTCATTAATACTGGCAACAATAACTTCCGATGTGGAACAAGGAAAAGAAGCACCTTCCTCAGGAGACGAAATACCAAAAGTTTTTGAAAGAGCACGCTTCTGGACTTCAAAAGGAACACTTTTTGTAGCGGTATTACCTGCGCGATCATAAGCAACGACCCGCAATGAATGTTCTTGAGATACATTCGGGCTCTCCCACTTTTGCTGATAAGGCGTAAATAAATCTGCCCCAACCTTCTTTCCGTCAATATAAAATTCTACTTTTTGTATAGCGCCAATTTTATCGGAAGCCTCTGCAGAAAACATGATTGTTGATCCACCAGGGATACTTTCATGTTTTTTTGGTCGAAGGATGGAAACTTCAGGTTTATCAGTATCCTTACCAATGTTAACCTCAATACTCTTTTCTATCGTATACAAGAGGGAATCAACAACTTGAACAGTAATGGTATTAGTATCTGTTGCACTCCGAGGTATCGGAATGACAAAGGAGGTATCCATTGTATTAAAAGATTTAATAATACGCCCATTCCACTGGAAGACAATTTTCTCTAGACCATTTTTTGCAGTTACATCAAGAACAATAGTACTCTTTGGTGCAGCAACAGTTCCCCCAGGAGCAGGACTGACAAAAGATACAGTAGGTGACATTTTTTTAGTTTTTTTAGTATGAACATCATCTCTCTCAGTCGGCACTTCTGAAAGAATATCATTTCCAATATCAAATTTTTGTAAAAATTCTTCCTTATGCTCTTGTATCCATTCTTGAACGGGATCCTCCCATTTTGGCCAATCAGGATAAAAAGCATGCATATTTAGAACTGCTTTTTCCTCTCGAGCCGCTTTTGGAGTCATCTCTGTTGGCAGCTTTCCAGAAACAGTATCAATTTCGACAAAGGATAAAGAAGAATCATTTGTATTAGGAATATTAAGGTTCGCAAAAATTTCACTCGTAATAAGATTTTGTTTTGTTCCCGGAATCGGCAAAAGTCCAGAAAGCTTAGAGACCTGAAGACGTGAAACTGTTGAGGGAACGTCAAAATTTTCTACCGGCTCATCCTCAAGAGCATCACTCATAAATTGATGCCATATTGGTGCTGCGATTTCAAATCCGCTTGCTCTCCGTCCGAGAACTTCTCCTGTAGTATTTCCTGTCCACACAGCAGTCATAAGCTGTGGAGTGCCACCAATTGTCCAGCAATCAGCAGGCCAGGGTACATCATTTTTCTTCTTATCTGCAGTTCCAGTCTTAGCAATATTTTCTCTTCCAGAAAGCTGAAGCCTACTATTCCATCCTGGCCCTCGAGCAGCAGTATCAGAAAGCATATCTGCAATAAGGTATGCTACGCCCGAATCAAGAACTTCCTCTGGTGGCTGATTTTCTTGCTCAGCAGAATAGAGAAGATTTCCGTATCGATCTTCCACACGAAGAATTGTAATAGGTTCTATTTTTTTACCTCCATTTGCAAAAGTAGAGAAGGCGAGTGCCATATCAAGTGGACGAGCCTCTGCCCCGCCAAGTGCAATAGCTGCTCCATAAAAATCTGAATCAAAATCAAAGTGAACACCCATTCTCGTTGCCAAATCATAGACATTTTGCACTCCTGCAATAATAGTGGCTTTTACTGCTGGAATATTCAACGAATGACCAAGAGCTATTCGAAGAGAGACAGGACCCTGGAATTTCCCATTATAATTTTGTGGAACCCATCCATCACCGAAATCCGTTTTTACATCAAAAAGAACAGAGGCTGGAGATAGCTTTCCCGTTAAAAAAGCAGCAGCAAATGCAATGGGTTTAAAACTGCTTCCCGGAAGTCTTTTTTTAAGAATAACATTCACCTTTCCATCAATCTCTTCGTTCCAGTAATCTACTGATCCCACAAGAGCACGAACATATCCTGACTGAGGGTCCACTGATACAAGGGCAGCATTTTTTGCTTGAAATTCCTCAGTATTTCTCTGAATATTTTTGGAAATAGCCTCTTCAGCTTTCTTCTGAAGAGAAAGGTCAAGGGTGGTATACACCTTTAAACCACCTCTCTCAACCAATTCAGAATCAAACTGTTCTTCCAATTGATTTCGGACCCACATCACAAAATGAGGTGCGATAATAGTTTGACGAAATTCATCAAATCTCATTTGACGCAACTCCTTTTTCGAAGCTTTAAATTTTTCATCGGAAAGGAACCCAAGGTCATTCATTCGCCATAAAACCCAATCTGATCGACCAGGAAAATAATCAGTAGCACCATCTGCCAGTTCTATCTCTTTGCCAATAAGTCCCTGTCTCCACGTATTATCTCCATAACTATCCACTTGATCAAAAGAAGTAAAGCCATTTTTTTGAACAACTTCTTTCGAGAGAAGAATTCGTGAGTAGACATTCTCTCCAAAAGGAGAATATTTTGTTGGAGCTTTAGGTATTGCAGCAAGAACCGCTGCCTGTGCAGGAGAAAGGTTTCGGACAGAAGTCTTAAAAAAAGCCTGACTTGCTGTTTCAACTCCACTAAGATTGGATCCAAAAGAGATACCATTTAAATAGATTTCAAGAATTTTTGATTTCGGGTATTTTTTTTCAATCTTATACGAAAGAACAAGCTCTCGAAGTTTTCGAGTAAGGGTGCGTTCTGATGATAAGAAAAAATTTTTTACTAACTGTTGGGTGAGAGTACTTCCTCCACGAGGTGGACAGAGTCCTCCCATGTTTCCCAGAATCTCATGACAAAAGGCCATTGTTATTCCACCAATATCAAAACCAGTATGAGCAAAGAATTGATCATCCTCAGCAGCCATTATTGCTGAAACTATGTTATGACTCATCTCCTCAATAGGCACTATTTTTCTATTCTGGTCCCCATGAACAGAATAGAGCTGCGTCTTACCCGTACTATCAAAGATAACAGTGGATTCCGAAAAAATAAGTTTCTCTTCATCTATAGGGGGAAGATCTTTGAGAATCACTAAAAGAAGAATCGAAAAAAGAAGAATGCCAAAAGAAATACAAAATAAGACCCCCAAAAAGAAGATTCTCTTCCAAGAAATATCTTTTCTCGGAGACCATGACTGTTCCTTTATACGTGCAAATGACCATTTTCGAAGGGACTCCTCTGGATTTCGCCGAACTGATTTTTTTTTAAAGGGCTTCATTCCTAAGCAACGAAAGAAGAATGCAATAATTTATTGTGTATTGGACTGTATATCTCCTGCACCCTCTGAAGAGAGAGATTCTTGACTCTCTATGGCTTTCTGTATCTTTTCTTCTGTGCGTCCCTTTAAAACAATCATCACTGATTCTGGAATATCCTCTCTTTTTAAGAGCTCAACAGCAATGGTTGCCGGAGCAACTTCAGCAACCTTCATCATTACCTCCACAGTAATAGCTTCATTAGAAATGAGTTTCAAAAGGACTTGAGGGCTTTCATCTTCTGCCAATTTTAAGAGAATTTCTTCCGGAGAATTTGGATTTTTAGCGACAGTCCAGCGAACACGATGATCAGAATCATCAGAAAGTATCTGAGCAACACTCGAATCTATACTACGATTTGCCCCCAAATAATTTCTCACCATCCAATTCTTATCATCAACAAGAGTCTTCTGAATATCAATCGGAAGAGCAGAATTTTTAGCAACATCACTTCTCACTCCCTCATTATCATTCTCAGAGAGCTCTCGCAGGAGTGCAACATCTGTTGTCTCTTTTGCCATATCCATAAGCTCTTTGGGTGATTTCCCTTTTAGATGATACTCTGACAACTCATCTTTTTGCTGCGGAGTCCAATCTGGAACAGAACATCCAGAAAAAAAGAAGAAGAGAAATAACACCGATAGGATTCGAAAATACATACTCATATATCATAAAATAATTCAATGATGAGTCTGCTCTTTTTTTTTAAAGGAATCAAGAACTGACATTGCTCTTTATAAAGCATTTCCCACAGATACCTCTCCCTATTTCTGTTATTCCTGAAAAAGTTTTTGTACTTGAGCTGTATTTAATTTTTTCCACTGACCCTCTTGAAGATGTAAATCATCAAGATATAAGTGTCCCACAGCAATACGACGAAGTTTTTTTACACCATTATTGAGTGCACGAAAAAGCCTACGAATATGTCGATTTTTTCCTTCTGTCAAAATAATTTCGATACGACTTCCGCCAAGCTTTCTTACCTGAGCTGGTCGAACTTTTTCACCCATGATTCGTACAGTCCCTTTGCGTATCTTTTCGAGAGACTCATCATCTATCGGCTTGTGCAGAAGGACATGATAGGTTTTTGTGTGGAGAAATTTTGGATGAGTAAGACGAAAAGCCAGTTCTCCATCATTTGTTAAAAGAAGAAATCCTGAGCTCTCTTTGTCTAATCGACCAACAGGAAAAAGTCGAGGAAAGTCTTGAGGAAGAAGATCAAAAACAATATCTTTTTCTACCGCTGTTGTTTTTGTGCTCGTTACATATCCCACTGGTTTCCACAAGACGATGGTCATTTTTTCATCTTCTTTTTTTTTCAGAGCTTGTTGATTCACTTCAATAGAGTCCTTGAGAGGGTCAGCCTTTGTGCCAAGCTCGGTAACGACTCTTCCATTTACCCGAACGTATCCTGCAAGAATTAATTTTTCCGATTCTCGCCGCGACGCAACTCCTCTATGAGCCAATATTTTCTGAAGACGAATCAGTTGAGCATTACCCACAAAGTCAGAAAAAAAGAAAGAATAAAAAAACAGTATCATATTTATCCATATCCCGGAACAAAAGCTCTATCTTTTTTCCTTTATAAAAAAACAGAACTATCCCCATAAAGAACGAGGAGGAAAAGAAAAAATTTGAATTCATTTTGGAATTTTGAAGTTTTTTTGGCAGACTTGGTGTGATGAATCGAAAAACAAAAGATATACGATACGGCCAAAAAAAAATTCTTACTCCTTTTACAACACGTACAAAAAGAAAGGGGAACAATAATCCCCGGACAGTATTTCAGATTGGGTCTGGTTTTCGAATATCATCCTTTAAAAAAAGGATAGATTTTCAGAAACAAAAAAGAATAAGGAAAAGGAGTCCATCTCAATCCGTATTCTTCATAATAGGGATCGTTCTTTTGAGTCTTATTGCCATTGCAGGAAAAAATGCTCTTGCGAAAAAACAAGAAGTAGAGGATATCAAAGATCAAATGAAGATTGAGTTTCAAAGTGGAATACAGCAGCTCACTCAACAAAAATTCACAGAATCAAGAAAATCTTTCCAAAATCTTGAAAACTTATCTTCAACAATGAGATCAGTCATAAATCCAATTCTTATGGATGTTCGATACCAACAAGATTCTCCTGATGTATTTGGAACATTTCTTATTCTCTCTGACACCCTCGCAAAAATTGGGCAAGACATATCGAAGATGGGACCAAAAATACTAGACATACCAAATCTCTTACTGGAAGGAAACGGAGAAGAAGTCCTTCCGATACTCAGGAGTCTCTCAGCAGATACGCAGACCATATATACTCTGCTTCCAAACAGCAAAAAAGTTATCGAAAAAATACGTTCTTTTCCTTTTCTCCCAAAGGAAATAGAAGACTCCATCAATACAATCCAACCACTTCTTTCTGAAACAGAAAAGTCTGTCTCTCTCTTACGAGAATTTTTTCCAGCAGCTCGTGCTCTTCTCGGTGAGCAAAAAGTCCACACAATTGCCATCCTCTTTCAAAATTCAGGAGAAATAAGAGCAACTGGTGGTTTCCCCGGATCTTTAGCGATTATCTCGTCAGATTCAGGAAACATTGAGGCAAAATTTTATGATATCTACGCTCTCTCCTGGAAAATAAAAGAAGAAAAACCGCCACCACCAGGATTTGAGCGTCTTACAAAAAAATTAACATTGCAGGATGCCAATTATTCTCCAAATTTTCCCACCTCTGCCAAAACAATACAAGAAATGCTCAGCAAAGCTGATATCCCAATGCCAGATACTATCCTCACTATAACAGATGATCTTCTCACTGAAATTCTTAAATATGTTGGTGGCATTCCTATTCCTGGAACGACAGCTACTCTAACAGAAAAAAACACAGGAACACTTCTTTCTTTTTTTGTTGAATCCAAAGCCTCTGGAATTCATACGCCGAAAGAAACAATGAAATTACTCCTTCCAGAACTAGTGACACGAGTAAAAAAACTTTCTCCAGAAACACTTTTTCACATAGTCAATTCATCCATCCGAAAACGATGGGTACTCGCTTATTCAACTGATCCAAACGTTAAAAAACTTATCACAGCCCTTGGCATCTCGGGAGAAATTCAACAACCAAATACTGAGGATTACCTGGCCATTTTTTCCGCAAATGTTGGAGGAAATAAATCTGACAGATTCCTATCGGAAGATATTCATATTGAATCTGCTATTGATGTAAATGGAGCAGTTGTAAACACCGTGCATATAAAAAGATCACATCTCTGGGGAGAGGAGGAAGACCACTATGTTGACACTCTCATACAGACATATGGACACTACAATGCGCTTCCTCATCTCCTAAAAAATATACTTGGAGCTGGTGAAAATCATTCTTGGACACAAGTAATGACACCAAAAGGCTCAATACTTCTTTCAGCCACAGGTATACCAGAACAAGGAATATCTCGTTATCAAGAATCAGGAAAAAGTGTTTTTGCCTTTCGTTTTCCAAAAGTGGCACCAGGAAAATCTCAATCTATTTCTCTTCAGTATAAACTCCCTCGTCAGCTTGTCTTCCCAGGATCTTTTGATCTCTATTATCAAGTCCAACCAGGCAGAAAATCCACTCATGTTACTCGGGAAATTCTTGTTGAATCAGGAATTCACCTCACAAATAAATCCAATATCGATGCCCATCTCATAAATGATGGTGTCTTTCAGTCACAAATCTCCCAGTAATGAAAATTCTCGCTATCGACTTTGGCACAAAAAATATTGGGTTCGCAATGGGAAATACACGAACCGGAATTGCTTTTCCACGAGATATTCTTAAAAATTCAGAGATTATTAATCCAACCATTCTCCAGATGTGCACAGAGGAGCAGATTGACAAAATAATTGTAGGGCTCCCTCTTCTTCCTCTTGGGAAAGAGACGGAAGAAACAAAAAATGCCAAACGATTCTCAGACGAACTTGAAGACTATCTGCTTAAGCAAGATATGCATATTCCTGTCGATATGTTTGATGAGAGGTATAGCTCTAAATCTGCAAGAGATTCTCTTCATTTCTATGGATATCGAAACAAGAATATGAAAGGAAAAATTGATAATTCAGCAGCAGCTATTTTTCTTCAGACATATCTCGATACTCTTGAGAACAAACAGAAAGAATAGATTTCACTTTCTTGTGAAATATGATAGAATCATATGATGTATTCTTGTCTTCTTCGTATTCCACATGAAACAAAAAAAAATATTCGGTGCTCTCGTTTTTATTCTTTGTTTCTGTCTTTTAATAATAAAGATGGATTCATCAGTAGCGATGTTCATTGATGAGAAGATGAAACAAACACTTCCAGAGCACGTGCCTCATGAAGTACTCGTAAGCTTTTCTGAACAATCAACAGTACTTCAAACAAATATAAATACAACAAATAGCGTAAGCATAGGAAGAGGAAAGAGTAATCATACTGCAAAGAGCATTATCGAAAGCAATATAAAAAATAAACTCCAACAGAAAATCGGAGGAGATGATCTCACCATCTCACCGATGATTGCTTTTCAAAAAAAATCAAATGGAATCAATAGTCTCAGTAATTCAAGTACTGAACTCATCATGGCAAAAGTTCAGAGTACACATAAAACAACACAAGATCTCATTGATGCCCTCAAAAATGATGCTGAAATTAAATATGTAGAGCCAAATTATATATTTCATCATACGGCAGAAAACGCCGATGACCTTTGGGGAATATATGATTCTGGGGAAAATGCAGGAGTTGATGCAGACAAAGCATGGGCAATGGGTGCAACAGGAAAAGGAGTCGTTATTGCGAATATAGACACTGGTGTCGATCGCACTCATAAGGATTTGACTGCCAATATTTGGAAAAATCCAAATGAGATAAATTGTACTGATGGAAAAGATGATGACAACAATGGTTTTATAGATGACTGCTGGGGATGGGATTTTGCACTTAATAATAATGACCCAAGCCCAGGACATTTTCATGGAACACATACTGCTGGAACAATGGCAGCGGTAAAAGATAATAAAGGAGTTGTCGGAGTTGCTCCAGATGCAAAAATCATGGCCCTCAAAGTATTTGATGACAGTGGGCAAGCAGCGAATATGGATGATATTATTCATGCTATAGATTATGCAGCTCTCAATGGTGCAGATATCATTTCTATGAGCCTTGGAGGAGAAGAAATATGTATCGGAGGATCAATAATGGCTCAAACAACGCAAGCAGCGAATGCAGCTGGCATAACACTTATTGCTGCTTCAGGAAATAGTGGAGGTGGGGTTCCGGGAAGTCCTGCAAGTTGCCCAAAAGTATATGGTGTCGGCGCAACAGATAAAAATAAAGAACTCGCAGAATTTAGTAGCTATTGGCAAGATATGGTCGACTTTGTTGCTCCTGGAGTTTTTATAGAAAGTACAATGCCGAATAATGAGTATGGAACCCTTTCTGGAACATCAATGGCAGCACCAAATGTAGCTGGTATTGTTGCCCTCATGCTCAGTCACAATCCAAATTTATCACCCGATGAAGTGGGGCAATTGATGTGTGATCAGGCAGAAGATCTTGGAGACCCAGGGAGAGATGAAAAATTTGGATGTGGACTCTTGAATGCAGAAAGAATTCTTCTTGCTATGGGAGATGCTCAAAAAGCACTAAAGGTAAATCCATCTCTTCAAACGATTACTGCTGGCGATACTCCTGAGCCAGTTGTCGCCACTGGTGGTACAAACTACTCGTATCAGCTTGTTTCAAATAGTACGGGAATCAAAACTGCAGCAAGCTGCACAGAAGGAGCAAACGATACTTGTGCCTTTACAAAATCAACAGCATCAGGAAAAGCAATACTCACTGTTAAAGATGGGAATCGAGAAGTAACATCAACAATTATTGTAAATCTTCCAGGTTTTGGAGATGATGACGACGATGATGACTTGTGCACACTGATAAATCAAACATACGATTTTGTAAATGACACCCGATTTGCACCAGCAATAAATTTCTTTTCCGGGAGTACATTAAGCACAATAAATGCTTATGCATGTGGAGGAAAAATAAAAATTGAAGGAGGGGACGGAAGTGATATCCAATATATATGGAAAGACCTCTATGTAGCAAAAGAAGGAGGGGACTGGAAGCCTCATTCTTACACATTTGAGGGGGGCATACTGGGAAATGGATGGGGAGTACAAAAAGGTGAAGTACTCATAGATATCCCAGATGAAGATCTTCAAAAGAAGAATTATGTTGCCTCATACATTTGCACATGGGCGGACGACCAATGGAAATGTGGGTGCAGAGATGCGACATGTACTGGAGATTCTGCAAAAAAATGGAGTCTTCAGGTATTTGGAAAAAAATAATATGAAAAGTGTAATAAAAGTAATTGGAGCCACATTTCTTTTCTTATTCCCTCTTGGAATAGGGCATGCTGATAAAGGAGAAAATTGTAGCGTAGACATTACTTCAAACTTTAGAATAGAAAACGACTGGCGATCAGCGGATGTGGTAAGAGGATCAGATGGATATACTTGGAAACGAGCCACTATCGGCTCACCAAGTTCTGTTCTAGAAATAGAAGAAGGGGTGCCATCTCAAATAAAGGGAATTGCAGAGTCACTTTCAGATGTTCAAATACTTATTTTTGCACCAGATATTGACACCTCCGGAAACGTAAAAAAGCCAGGGCTCGGAAGCTGTTTTGATGCTGGAATTTCTACGACCTCTGGAACATACTCATTTGAAATTAATGCACGAATGCTCTGGGGTGCCATAGAAGATTCAGTTGTAATAGATACCTATTATAAAACAGATACACCGTGGGAAATAATGACACAAGAAAAAACAAAACAATCAAATCAAACTTTTTTTATCGGATCGACTCTCCCTCCAAAAATCCTAAAAATAGAAGGAAAGTTTCAAGAAAATCAGGAGGGGTGCTCTATTATGTGTGAGAGTGCGGGAATGCTAAAAGGTCTCTCTCTTGATATAAAAAATATAAGTGCCGAACTCCTCGGAAACAACCTAGATGCAATTGGTGGGGAAAAAATAGTCCTCGGAAGAAAACCAGGACCACACACTTTTTACATCAGTGTTGATGGACAGACACCACCAACGGATACTTGGATAATCCTCCAACGAGTCGTTTACAAGGCTCTTGGAATGGAATCCCTGAAACGTACACTTTTAGCAAATCCCAATACAAATGGCATCCCCTCTGGACTTCCTGAATTTCGTGCCGATCTTCTTATTGAAGCTGCAAATGGTCAGGGGAGTTATTCCAGTCGTACACAAGAGTTAGTAAAAAATATCAAGACAATACTCATCTCTAGAGATTTTTCTACCCGTGAAGAAGCCGCACAAAAAATAAGTACCCTTGTAGGTGAACAAAATAATCAATCTCTTTTTCGAGCGAGTCTTGTTCGTGAAGTACTCATTCCAGACGTCAGCACAGAATCAACATGGGCAGATGATTTTGTTGAAATAATGCGATTCTGGTCCGGAAAAAATATTCAAAATACATGCCTTATGGAAGATGATGATGAACTTTGGAAAAACTACATAAGTGCCAATACACAAATGTCTGGAAATATCTGTTCATTCATGTTTATTAATGGACAAACGCCGACACTCACACTCTATACCGATGAACAAATAAAACTAGAACCAAAATTCTCTCAAACAAGAATTACCTTCGCTGACAAAATCTTTCAGCCCTCTCAAGAATGGGTGTTTAAAAAAGACGAAAAAAAGACAGTATCATATCTCTATAATTTTTTACGACCTTTCCACCCACTCCTTGGTGAAAAGTCATGTCTGAAGAAAAAAGATATCGATACATACACACAAAATATTAAAAAAGCATTCGGACTCCTTGATTCAGAAGGAGAGATCGTTAAAAAAGAACTCTCCACTGCTATTTCTACTGAGAAAAAAACATATGAGGTACACCTTGCAAATCCAAAAGATATACAAACAAGATTCGCCTGGGTTGGAAACGGGAAACCTCTCCATCTTCTTCAACTTTTCTTTCAAATACGAGAAAAGGAATGCCTCCCATTTATAACAGATAATTTTAACGCAGAGATGAGAAGCATAAAAAGAGACGGATTTGAGGCAGGAATACTCTAATAAGAAGTGATCCACCATTGAGAAACAGAAGAAATTGACGTAGCAAAGTTCTTACGGCAAGATTTAGTCATTATTTTTTATACTATGAAATTTCTTAATAATCAGTGGGGGTGGGACGTAACACAAACACCTCCGTTTTTAGCTTTCCGGTCTCTTCGTCGAAAAGCTGCCGATATTCATGGCGAGGCCAAAATCCTCGACCTCTCACAAGGAGAACCAGGATATGGTTTTGCGCCTTCTACTCGGAGTCGTCGATTCTACTCTTATCTCATGATGGTGGACACTGAACTGAATAACAATCAAACCAACATGCACTTTGGAGAAAAAACAGAGGAAGAATATCCTGAAATTCAAAAAACTCTTGAGGACATAGCACACAAGTATTATTCTGCCAAAATTGCAGCAGAACTCATTATCGACCTCGAGGATTTTTTAACCGAACTAGAACGAATTTGCACATCTCAAGGGCACACAAAAAATCGATTTGAAATTCTTTTTGAAATATTTAAATTTTCTATAATTTCTGGAGGACGATATCCAAATTCATGGGGAGAAATGGTGTGCCGAATGGCAATAGCTGAAGAGAGGACCGAAGAATTTCAATATCCTGTCAATTTTGAAGATGTTATTATTGTAAATGGAGCTTCACACGGGGTAGGGATGTTCTTCAAAGGGTTTGGTGAAGAAGGAGTTGGTTTTTTAGGCAAAGGAGACACTGTCCTTATGGTTTCCCCTGTATATGCACCATATACACAAATTGTAGAGGAAAGAGGAATGAAACTGGTAAATATCTCTATAGACCCTCAAACCGGAAAATTAAATGAAGAAAGTTTTGAAAAGGCAAAAAATAATCCTGAAAGGATTAAGGCCATTGTTCTGATCAATCCAAACAACCCAACTGGTTTTCCATTGGAAAAAGAAGTGCTTGAAAAGATTGCAGATATTGCTCAGCAGCATAATTCTCTGATTTTATCAGATGATGTCTATGCACAGTTTTTTGAGGGAAATACAAGTATTGTACAAATTGAAAAGGCAAAAAAACGAACGATTCGCCTGAATGCCCTTTCTAAAATCGAACGTGCCACCGGAGTACGTTTTGGAGATGTATATTTGGCACCAGAAGCACGTGATTTTATTGCAAAAGAAATTATTGAAAAAGATTGCCCTGGTTTTGTAGAAAAATATCAGGATGCAAGATGGTTTCTATTTCTCACTAAATCTGTTGCAGGAAGCAATATCGGAGTATTTCAGCACATTTCTGGAACGCCAGGTCTTTCACAAATCATCGGACTCGTACACATCGTTCTCGGCAAAAAGGAACGAGCCGAATATCTTTCTATGCTCCGCAAAAAAGTAGATACATTTTATGAGGCAATGCAACTCCCAAAACCTAAAAATAACTACTATGGAGTCATTGACCTTCGCCCACTAGAAGGAGAAAAAACCGCAAAAAAACCAATCGAACAAATACTCACTGAAATTGCAGAAAAAGGAGTGGTCGTGATGCCAGCCTATCGGTTCTTTAGTGAGGCTGATCGAAAAACCGATGATCGTCGTCGCTTTATTCGTGTTTCCCTTCCAAATCTTTCAGTCGAAAATACAAGAAAGGCAGGAGAGATTATTCTTGAACATATCAAACAGTAAGAAGAGATTGATTATATATTTTGAGTCCAAGATGCACAGGATGTCATACATCACATCCTGTGCTAGTTGATGTCTGTATTTTCAATAAAATAGGGAAGTCCCACACTCTGAAGATTTTTACGATTCTCTGCCTCAGTAAGACCAAAGCGAGAAAGAGCGGTTTCATAATCTACCTTATTTGTTACACACCAAATGACATTTTCATGTCCCCGTGAAAAGGGGGCATCCATAACTATTTGTCCAGTATCAGCAAAAGTCGGAAACACAACATCGAGTAATGTTTTCTGCTCTTCGAAATGTGGAACTTGAGCTTTATATGTATCGATTGGTACACCTAAAAATGATATCTGACTTCCATGTTCTCTCAAAACCTCCTGCAACTGAGAGAAATCCTCCGATCCAATATTGTAGAGTACTGACATAAAATAGAAGGCAATATGGGGGCCGTAGCTGAGATTTGAATCATTACGGGCGAGTGATTGATAAGACTCTAAACAAGCAATAATATACTGCTTATCTTCTGGGGCAAGTTCATCATGTGACCGTGTTGTTTCTAAATTTTTTTTCAAAGCCATATAAAAGATGTACATCTATTACACCCATTCTTTTTATTTATGTCAATTTATAATATATAAATATTTTGTCAAATAAAAACGGCGATAAAACATGCTCTCCTGTATTTCTTTTTGAAACATTTTGTTTTACACTCTGTATCCAAACTTTCCACAACTCGTAATCGTTATTTTTTAAATAATCTCATGTCTCTCTTTGCTCAAACCCTAAAACAAATGGAAGATGCTTCAAATCTTCTTGGACTCACAAATGATGCTCAACGAATCCTCGAATATCCCGAACGAATTCTTCAGGTCTCCATTCCTGTTCGAATGGATAATGGAGAGATAAAAGTATTTGAAGGCTACCGAGTTCAACATAGCACTATTAGAGGACCAGCAAAAGGAGGGGTTCGTTTTTCTCCTCAGGTCGATATCGATGAAGTAAAAGCTCTTGCCGCATGGATGTCTATTAAATGTGCTGTTGTAAATATTCCACTAGGAGGAGGAAAAGGAGGTGTAGCGGTAAACACAAGAGATCTGTCAAATCGTGAGCTCGAAAGACTATCACGAGGGTATATTCGAGCCATTGCACCAATAGTAGGACCAAAAAAAGATGTTCCAGCACCTGACATGTACACGAACCCCCAGATAATGGCATGGTTTGCTGATGAATTTTCAATGCTACAGGGGCATAACACCCTTGGAGTAGTAACAGGAAAACCAATTGAAGTTGGTGGTTCAGCAGGAAGAGGGGCAGCAACAGCTCAGGGAGGTGTCTACGTATTGGATAAATACATCAAAGAAACAAAAGGGAATCCAAAAACAGCAATCGTACAGGGGTTTGGGAATGCTGGTTATCATGTCGCGAGAATGCTTCATGAAAAAGGAATAAAAGTAATAGCAGTCTCTGATTCAACAGGTGGAATTTTTGATGAAAAAGGAATTGATCCATACGCAGTACACACATCTAAGGTAGCCCATGGAAGCGTCCAAGATCTTCCAAATGTCAAAAAAATAAGAAATGATGATCTTCTGGCTCTCCCTTGTGATGTCTTATTTTTGGCGGCAAAAGAAAATGAGATTCATAAAGATAACGCTCGATCAGTACAAGCAAAAATTATTGTAGAACTTGCAAACGGCCCCATTACACCAGAAGGAGATAAAATTCTCGCTCAAGCCGGAACAGTAGTAATACCTGATATTCTTGCAAATGCTGGGGGAGTAACGGTTTCCTACTTCGAACTCATTCAAAATGAGATGAATTTTTATTGGAGTGAAGAGGAAGTACAAGAGAGACTGAAGGTCATTATGGAAAAAGCACTCGATGAGGTTCTCGATACTCAACGTCGATGTTATTCATATTCTGAACTCGACAATACAGGAGAATACATTAAGCATGCAAAACAACCAGACATGTGTCACCGTATTACATTACGACAGTCTGCATTTATCCGTGCTCTCCAAAGAATTGAAACATCCATGAAGTTAAGAGGAAAAATCTAAAAAATCCTCAAGCTTTTAGTCATAAACCATAAGCACCTCAGTAAGACGAGCTTGTAGCTGGTTTTACTCTTTTGGATCTTCTCACATTCATTCCGTTGAACCCTTCCTCTACTTATGATAGTAGGATAATTCTCAATTCTCAATTCTCAATTCTCAATTCTCAATTCTCAATTCTCAATTCTCAATTCTCAATTCTCAATTCTCAATTCTCAATTCTCAATTCT
>JANTGK010000014.1 GCA_024762935.1 Candidatus Peregrinibacteria bacterium
CAAGCTCTGCTCTCTCTTTTGAACTTGAAAGAAGATCAAGTTCATTTTCATGGTCAGAAATCGGATCACTTCCACGAGGTTTTGTACCAGAAATTGGTCTCAAATGAACCTTGTCTCTCTCTACTCGAATCATCATCTCCGGACTCGCGCCAACGAGTTGCTCATCACCAAAATCAAAATAGAAGAGATAGGGAGCAGGGTTCTTCTCTCGATATACTCGGTATAATCCAAATGAATCACCTGAAAAAGAGCCTCGAAACTCTCGAGAAAAAACAACCTCAAAAAGCTCACCTCTTTTAGCGAGATCTTTTGCAATACAAACCTGCTGCTCAAACTCCTCTTTTTCAGTATCACAGGTGATATCTCCGACAGAAAAATCCTCAAATACTTCTTCTTCATCTGAGAGAAGACTCTTCAGTGACAAAAGAGCCTCATCCCCTTCCTTCTCATTTTTTCGGTAACAAATTATCTCTGACTGCTCCTTTAAAAGGTCAAATCGGATAAAGGTATCAAAAAGAAAAAACCTAAAATCAGGTGTTTTATTTTCAGGAAGGTTTTCAGGAAGCTCTTCAAACAGCCGTGCAAAGTCATACGAAAAAGCCCCAAAAAGACCAAGAAGAGAGTCTTTGTCTGAAGAGAAATATTCCAATATTTTTCGGAGGATAAGGGTGATGTTTCGCCTCTTTGTTCGCTTATTCTCCGAAAGAAAAGAGGCATCATTTGTAATTTTAAGAACAATTTTTTTATTCGACTGTTCAATAATTTCATCTGCCTCACTCGAAAGACCACTCTCAAGAAGAAAATCAAAAAATCTTCCCCCTCGCTTATTCAGAATAGAAATGACAACAGAATCATCTTTTCCCACTACTTCTAGAACGGGATCTATACCCAAAAGACTCATTCGTCCGTAAATGGGATTTACTGATCGTGATTCATAAAGAAATGATGGAACTCCTTTTTTCCTAAGGGTGGCAAAGACACCAGCCGCATCCTCTAAAGGAATATCTGTATGTGATTCGTGGATTTTAAAGGGTGAGGAACTCATGATTGAAATTTTAAATGTTAAATGTGAAAAGAAATTAAAATTTTTAAATATCAAAAAAGCTGAAAATCAGTGAATATCATATATATTCGTTTGGCAAAAACTATGTTCGCTTCCTGCTCAAGCGTTATCTGCTTCTTTCCATGACACAAATTGTTTCTAAGTCGCCTAGCGATATGAAATATACCTTTTAAGTGATCTTCTGTCCAAAAATCACTACTCCTATTTTCTGCTATTAGTACATCCTCAACTAGCCCTCTTCTTGTCAAATTCCGTTCAAAATTAAAATCTAATCCCTCATCAATATATCTATTCAGGTTTATACCTAAGTTTAACGGCCGATTTTTAAAATAAGATAAAGCATCATCAAGAATATTTCTAGTACACTCTTCTATAGGACGTAATGCTGAGTAATCAATGCGAGCACCATTGGAATACCTTTTATCATAAAGAGCTGCAACCAGGGTCAACTCTGCAATATCAGAATATAAAGCCTGCAAATTAGAATCATACTCAACTTTTCCTCTAAACCAATCTTCAAAGTTTTCAATGCGGGGCATTTTTTTCATTAAAATTTAAAATTTTTCACCGACTCTTTGAAACAGTTTCTGAAAAATCCCGTTCCCAAACTTTAATTCACGACTTCCTCGCGAAACAGTCGCTAAGCTCGCCCCAGTAGAACTGGAGACATCACGTTGCGTTTTTCCAGACAGAATGCCATGAATAATATTCACCCTCTCAGCAAGGGTCTCGCATTCAGCTGGTGTAAAAAGTGCCGAAAGGAGTTCTTGTAACTCTCTTTCACCCCGAACCTCTTGAAAGAGACGAAGAAGAAGTTTTTCCTTAGATTTTTGAAATGTTGTTTTCATGTACTAAAACAATAGAATTTTTCTCTAAGAAATGTCAAATGTTTTTTCATCGAAAAACATCAATACCTACAAAAAGCTCACGAATTTATTTTCAGCCCACATTGCAAAAGCAAAAAACTCCACTGTGTTTTCTTTCATCCTTCTTCTGTAATCCTTCTTCTTTCTTCTGTACTCTTTAAGTATTCTCGTTTTGTATATTTCTCAAATCAGGCCATGTCAGAAGATAAACACCAGAGAGAGTATATGTCTCGTGCCCTTACCCTTGCCAAAAGAGGTCTTGGATTCACCTCTCCAAACCCCATGGTCGGTGCTGTTCTCGTAAAAAATGAAGAAATTATTGGAGAAGGGTTTCATAAACAATTTGGAGGAGCGCATGCAGAAGTACATGCCATTGCTGATGCAGAATCAAAAGGCTTCTCTGCTAAAGGTGCGGCCATGTATGTCACTCTTGAACCATGTGCACATCAGGGAAAAACCCCTTCGTGTGCAGAACTCCTCATACAAAAAAAAATAAGAGAAGTTCATATTGCTTCGCTTGACCCAAACCCACAAGCTGCCGGTGGAAAAGAAAAGTTGAAATCTGCTGGAATACAGGTCAGTACAGGTATACTCAGAAAAGAAGCCGAAAAAGTAAATCGTTTCTTTTTTCATTTTCACAGGAAAAAACGACCATTTTTTCTCGGAAAATCTGCCATTTCCCGTAATGGGTATGTAGCAAAAGCGCAAGGAGAAAAAACACAAATATCAGGCCCTCAAGCACAGCGATTCGTACATTTCCTCCGACAAGAATGTGATGCCATTTTGATTGGAGCAGAAACAGCAATTACTGATAATCCCGAACTTTCTGTCCGTTTTAGAAAACATTGTCGAGACCCATTACGTATTCTTCTCGATCCAAAAAGGAGAATTCCTCCCTCTGCAAAAGTTTTTCGGGATGAAAACTATCTTCATGTTACGCAAGAAACAAACAGTAAATTGAATAAAAATAGTATTCAATTAAAAACAGATACCGCAGGAGTATTTGATCTTCATCAACTTGCTGAAACCCTTTTTCAAAAACATATTTTGAGTATTCTCGTAGAGGGTGGACCAAAAACACTCCATTCATTCCTCTCATCAAATCTCTTAGATGAGTTTATCCTCATACAATCGAAAAATAACCTCCCTGATTCTGGCGTTCCTCTCTTTCCTCATGGTTTCCCCAAATCATTCCACCTCCAAGCAGAACAGAAAATAGGAACCGACACTATATATCAGCAGAGTTTTATTCACTAGTTTTTCCCATTCAAAATTTTTTTTCGTATTCTTCCATTTTATGCTCCCTTCTCTCTTCAATATTCTTCATTCGATATTCTCCCTTCTTACTGACAACTCGACATTGCCCCACACACATCATCCATTGCAGCATTCTTCACCTCGAGATCTTGATTTACTTTTTCAAAAAGCTGAAGAAGAGGTATGACATCCTGATCAAATATAGTAGAAATCTCCCCATCAACACTACTGGCCAGTGTCTCTCTCATATTTTTTTCCACTACAAATGAAACAGCAGATTCATACTCCTCTTCATATGTGGTAACCATACGAAGAACCTCATCTTTTGTCATCGGAACACCTTCTTCCTGAGCATCTTTGAGATTTTTTTTTGGGCTTAGTGTTAATTCTTTTCTCTGCGCATTTTGTTTATCTTGTCGCATCAATTCTGCAAGATCTTTAAAAGTATAAAAGGTCCCAAGGGAAGGGGTGGTTTGATCGTATGTATCTTCTTTTGGATACTCAATATTGACATCTATCCATCCCTGAAGAAGATTACGAGGTTGTTTCCCCGAGGAGTATTCTTTTATTAATGCCCTTCCAGAATTAAATTTTTCACTCAAGTTTGACATACTTTTTTGAAATTCCTTGATCTCTTCAATGGTCGCCCAAAGATGCTGAACTTCTTCCTTCAACTGATAAAATCCCAAATTGTATGGACTTAAACATGCACTTGAATTTTGATATGATCGACTATATATCGTCAAATTTCGAAGCTCAGAAGGAATATCTTTTTTTTCTCCCTTCTCTCCCCCAAACTCCTGAATCATTTCAGATTCAAAGCGTTTTTGATTTGCTTTCCATGTTTTTTCATCACCAGTACCATACTTCTGCAATGCCTTTCGAAAGAAAAAGAGATGATTATTGAGAGCTTCAGCATCAGCAAGGAGACCTTCTTTTGTACTCGCACCTTCCAGAGGAAGGGATCTTGTATCTAAATGAGCAATAATTTTAAGAATACGCCCTACTCGATTTTCTATCTTGTTTACATCTTCAATAAGACACGCATTTTTCTGTTGTGTCAGCGTGTCGTATGTTTGTGAAAAGTCACCCATACCCAATTGTAATCGAGCAGAAAATTCAGGTCTCCAGCTCCGATACAAAAAACAGGTGGCGTCTTTTCTTTCACAGGTATCTGCAATCTGACCCAGTTGATTGAAGCCATCCTGAAGAGTTCCTATTTCTTGATCAGCCCATTTCAAAATAGTATCAATAGCTTTTTCTTTAGCTGCATATGTCCCTGAAGGAAAAAGAAGAAAAAATGCCGAAAGAATAAAAATATATTTTTTCATCATTGACTTCCCTTTACAGAACAATCCATTTTTAATGACCCACATGGAAGTTTCGCTTCACGTATTTTGCAGAGATTTACACTCATAACACGTTTTTCAAACCCCTGGATTTCTTTCCAAAGACCATTGAGGAGGCCTGGTGCTTTTTGATAAAATTCTACTTTTATATTTCGAATCATTTCCATTCGAGCAGTAAAATCTTCTGTTCGTTTTTTTTCTAAACGTGCCATAGCCTCATCAGCACAAGTAGATGCCCCTCCAAGCTTGAGACCAGCAGAAGACCGACTCTGTAAAAGTGAACAATCTGAAAAATATGATACGAGTCCATCTTCACTCTTACAATCAACTGCTCCACCACAAGCATCAAAAAGGTCTCTTCGAACATAATTGAGTTCTTTCCAAATTTCTCCAGTTTTTTCATCTATTAACGGTAAAACTTTTTCAGATTGCTGTTTTCCTTCTGCCTGAGATGTATCAAGCTCTTTTTCCTGACGATGAGGGGCTTCAAAATCTGAGAGAACTGGTGGTGGTCGAGAAGCAATAGTAAGATTTGATTTTAAGAGCTGATCAAAATTAAAAAGTTGAGACCAAAAATATGGCTGTGTTGAATTAAGTGTTGGAGTAAGTTGAGGAGAATCATTCATATAATTGGAAACATTCTCGAGTTCAATAATAAAATTTTCTATAGAAGCTTCTGATGAACTCCGACTAACACTGGCTCTTCCAGGGACAGCTGTTACCTTGACGCAAGCAAAATCAGTACAAAATTTTGGAAGACAAACAAGGCCTCCATAAAGAGATGTTTCTCCGGAATCACACCCACCAGTAGCTTGAAAAGGAAGTTCATCTTGCGGAAGATGAAAATCACTATCAGCAAGGGAAAAAGATTTTCGAACCCCTTTATTTACCGTTGGAACAGAAGTAAGACCTTCTCTTTCAGCTTTTTTCCCAAAAAACTGACGATCAATCATATGGATATCTGCATAAATATCAAAATCCTCTGATCCATCGAGCTGACCATCCCACCATCGAGAAAAAGAAGTGGATTTCTCAGATTCGATAATCTCTTCACGGACAAACTCCCTCTCATGATTCCACATCCAGTTCAATCCCCGAATACACTCTTCAAGTTGCGATCTTGTAATAGGGGCTCCCTTTTCTGATGTATATTGACAAACATCAAGAAACGAAGAATCATCATGAGGAGAGGTTTTTTCACCCCGAAAGGAGCCTTCTTCTCGAAACAAAAGAACATCTTCTGGATCTGCGTTTAAAATCGCTGCCACACGCTCTGCTGTTGTCTCATCAATTGTATTTGAAATTCGGTCATACGTTTTTGTGAAAAATGAATCATCTGCCGCCTCCGCGGAAGGAAGTAACAAAATACTCACGAAAAGAATGCCAACAATAGAAACATATATATTCATTGTGATTGGGCAGCATTTATGAATGCTGCTGGATATTTTGAATAGATGTCGAGGAACTCAATAAAAAGTTCTCGCTGATCTGTAATTTTTTCGTTTAAACACTCAATTCGCTTATGGAGTGGCCAAACATTTGTTGCCTCACTGACTTGTGTCAAAGCAATTTCCAGAGAAAGAGAAAGGTTATTTAAAATCTCCTGTGCATTGTGTCGAAACTCCTTCTCACAAGAATCTTGAGAACCCCGCATCACTGGAAAAGGGCGAGTACACTGAAGGGTCCCAGTGGTAATCATCTCCTGAAGGGCGCAACCGATTTTATGAAACTCCTCCCACTGCTGCCGAGAAAAGGTTAAATAATCATCGATTTTTTGATCCTGAAGTGCAGACGGGGTATCTATTTTCACTAAATCACAACCAAAGGAATCTTCTTCAAAAAGTTCCATACGATCTTGGAAGGCGGTATCCATATTCGAGAGAAATTCCTTCACCGCTTCGTCTGGGTCATAACGCCCCTCATCTTTTTGAGCAAGAAGAAGATATGTATTTACTGGTGCATGATCTTCATCACCCTTTCCATCTTTCCCCCAATTGATAACGTCGCAAGAAGGACCCTCTTGAAAATCATCAGCAAGGATCTCATATTCAGGAGACTGAGATTTTTTTCCTCCCCATATATTTGACTGTGGCTGCATTACCGCTGATTTTTCCTGCTGCTCATGAATTTTTTCTGAAACATACATACCTACTGGCGCTGCCAGAAAGAAAAAGAAAAAAGCCGTCAACAGAATCATACTCTTTGACATCAATCGGTGGAGGAAAGGGTACACAGCATTCCAAAATTTGTATTTGCTGTTGTTGCAAATTGTTGAGCGCTATCGGCAAGAGCTTGAATATTCATTCGAACAACTAGTACCTTTTGGGCAAAGTAGCCAGTAATTTTCCGGGTAACATCTTTCCATATGAGATTTCGTATGGTTCGGTCAAAAATTTGAGCATTAAGCTCGAGATGCTGAGTACAAAATTTATACATTATATCTTTCTCTGACTTCTGTTCTGATACACCTGATGAACCTTCCTCTGAATACGAAGAAGAAAATCGACACTGATGTCTGATGTCTGTCAGCGATGCTGCCCCATTGGGAAGTTTCTCAAATATGTCTAAAAATGTTGTGTTTCGAGAACATGCTGCCAATGGCCCAGGAAATGAACCTCCAAGTGCTGTCTGTGGTGAAATGAGATCCTGTACATGTTGTGCATCTGCTCCAGACTCGACCATCTTACAAACAGCCCCTAAAAGGCATCTGTTTTTCAGAGAAAGAGCACGGAACCCACTCCACATATCCCCTGGTGCAATATCATTTTGAGTGAGAAACACTGACACTTCATTTTTTACCATATATTCCGTTACCGCATCAAAAGCAGTACTCCAAGATTTTTCACACATACAAATTTTTTCATTTTCTGCACATTTCATTTCAGCAGAAACGGACGAGAAACTCCCAAACAGAACAAAGGAGAAAAGGCCGATGGAAAAAAGAAAATATTTCATTGAGAGAAAGTAAGATCTTCTGGAACGACGATAAGTTCACTCTGGGCGAATACTTCTGAATCATCCTCTGAAGTAATCGCAGTAAAAAGGGTGTCTCCTGGTCGAATATCAGCAAGAAAATCAAGTAGTGATTTTGGACTATCAGAGTATCCAGGAGTGAGATAAATACCACTCGGAAGATCTATAAATTGTACTTCAAAATCAAACTCAGGACAACCATCTTCATCATCTATTCCATCAAGGTCTTCTGGCACCTCTGGACAAAGGTCAAAAGACTGATGATCTCCCATAATCTTCTGCTTCATATCCTCAAAGAAACGACTCACTTGGTAGGACTCAAGGGAGTGAAATCGAGAATATGAAAAAACTTTTTTTAGAAAAGAAGAGCTTTCTCTCCAAAAAAAATGTTGAAATCGAGACATTTTCCGAGACGAAGATTCTTTTGGGAGAGGAAGAAAAGGTTTTGGAGAATAGAATTTTCTCTGAGGTATTTTATCAGAAATCATAAACATCTGATTTGAAGAAGAGCGGACAACAAAATCAAATTGAACTGTCCCATATGCATCGACGAGCTCTAAAACAAGTGGGTCATCGTAGTTGTCAGAATTCTTTGCTCGAAAAGTAAAGGATTTATCTATAATCTTTGGTTCTCCAAAAACTGAAAAGAGAGCAATAATCGTATCACCTGAAAATACAGCAGCACCACCAGGAAAATCAGGTGCATCTCCCGGAATATTTCCTATCTCATACTCATTATCAGATATACGATCAGAAAGATATACTCCATTTGAAAAATGACTCGCCCTCTGTGGTGTGATTTCATCAGAAACAATGAGGGCATCACTATTTCCATCAGCAATTTGAATGACCTCTGCTAATACTCTTCCGGTCTCAGTATATGTAATAGCCGCTTTCCCAGAGTTTGTTGAAATGAGTGAAACAGCATCTGAAACAAGATGTATTTTTCCATTGGAAGCATCAATTCGCGCTAAAAGATTCCCAATGCGATCTCGTAATTCTGCCCCAAGGACACCTGATAAATCAGCAATGGTATAGTCACCAAATTCATCCGTTACATATTTCCCTGCATCATTTGATGAAGCACTAGTGAGTTTCTTTAATTTTCCCATACGTTCACGAAGAAGAATAAAAGGAACCCCCGGAATACGAGGTGTTGTATGACCAGTAACAATCCCCTGAGAGAGTTTTTTAGTATCAATGACAATCTCAGGTGATGTAACGGTGACATGAATTTCCTTTTCAGTGAAATTCCCAGAAGAATCTGTCGCTCTTACAGAAATAATATGTTCACCAGGAGTAGTGGGGACATAGTGAGCACCTTCTCCTTGAAAATCTGGTATACCATCGCCATTAACATCCCATTCTACTGTAACAGGTTTTTTCATTCCTTCTTCTTTTACAGGAGGAAAAATACTGGAAACATCTGTATTCTTCTTTTTTTTCAGTTCATCAATGTTTTGTATTGAAGAAGAGTCACTGGAAGGAGTTTTTTCAGGAAAAAGGTGATCTGTTGGTGTCGTTTCCTCTGGAAGAGAGTTCATTTGAACAGTGGCTTCCTCATCAAGAGATTGTGGGAGAAGAATGTCTGAACCTCCATCATTTCCCCCAAGATCAATAACGGGGACCGTCAAATCAATACCTTCAAAAAGAAACTTTTCCTGATCAAGAGTACCCATAATAAGGGGGGCAAAGAGATCCTGAGTGGATTCCAAAATACCCATACGTATTTCTGAACCGGTAGAAAGACCTCCTGGCCGAATCTCATATACTCGAATGTACCATTGTTTTTCTGGTGGAAGAGAAAATCGCTCATATTCCTTTGTCAGTTCCCTCACCATAATATTTCCAGTAAAAGTATGGTCTTCCACAGTTACCGTCCTGTTTGGCACATAATATTTCCCATTGTTCTCTTCAGGAATATATCGTGATGGCAAAAGAAGAACCTGATACTCTTCCCCCACCATTTCCTGAGATTCCTCCAGAAAATAGTCTTCTTGATGATCTCGAGCATCAATGAGGATTCCCAGAAGTTCACTGTCAAAATGAGCAGAATAACGGACTCGAACATCTGAAGACCGAGAACGAACATGCACATTTTTTACTGCTGGTGCCAGTGGAACAAATTGAGAATACTTTCCAATCTCAGGAGGAGTATTGAGTGAATACATAGGAGAAGATTCAGTGAAATTCTCCTTTATAAAAATACTGTACCGATTTGAAACAATCATCTCTTCATCACCATCACCGTCAAGATCTCCCATAATGGTCGATTGAAGCTGACGCGTAAATTCATCACTTGAAATAAGCTTTTTCCCGGTAAGAGAACCATCTTCATTGGTACACTGAGCATACATTCCATCTTGACGAGAGCTCCCCCCCGAAGAAGATTTTGCGAAAACAGAATAAGCATTCGGCACAATCTCCGGAGAAACAGGCTCCTCTTGAGAGGAATCATCTGGCATTTCAAAAGGAATAAGTTCAGAAAGGTTCATTTGTATATCAGTATCGTAGACCTGAGCTGCCAATACAGAATCAGCAACATATTCTCCTTTTATTTTTGTAAAATCTCTTGATGCCAGGAGTGTTTTTCCTTCTTGGATTAATTCGTGTTGAAGGGCTACCACTTTTTTTCGAAGATCCATAAGCTTTTCAGCAGCTGCAAATTGATCAGGAAGGTGTATGGGGGCTTTCCCCATACGACGACGAATTTCTGCTGGTGTGTACATCTTTTGCTGAGGGGAAATGATTTGTTCTAACACCGTTGTAAAGTTGCTACGAAAACGAGCATATGTATCTCTATTCTCCCGTGAAACATGTGAAAAGATATCTTCAAGATCAACATCCTGTTCTTGGCCGGTATGAGCACCTCCCCCATATTCTCTGAGCCCCTGATTAATACTGTTCTGTACACTTGCAGCCTCTTTTCGAAGGTCAGTGACTGCTTGATTCCAAGGTTTAAAGAGATCTTTTGTAATTTCTATAAAATTTTCGCCAAGAGACATATCAAGGTTCACCTCAATCGTAATCTCTAATCTCCGGATAGAAGGAATAACAATATCTTCAAAAAGTGCTCCAGCAAAATCTATTCGAAACATTTTCAGTGCAGGACGAGCTGTTATCCCCTCGATAAGACTTTTGAGCTCTGTTTTTTCATCAACAGTATAAAAACCCTTATTATAAATACATGCCAGAACGAGAATTGGTTTTATGACTCCAATAAGACTCTTGAGACCATTTGGAAAATCTGGAAGCTTTGGAACGGGAGGAATATCAGGGAGTGTTATTTTCGGAACTGGAGGAAAAGGGGGAAGCGGAGGCACCACCAAAAGCTGAGGAAGCTGAGGGACCCCAGGAAGACGGACATTCCAAACAGGTGCACCCAATAAATTCAGTCTTTCGAGTTTTGGAAAGAGAATCGGAACAAAATGCAATTTTGGTCGGGGGACGGGTATTCGCACTCCCCCTTTAATACGAGAGAGGTCAATGACTATATCAGGGAGTCGTGGAAAACGAATAATCGGAGGGGAAAGAACAGCATTGAGTGTTGACTCAAAAACGCCAGTAACCGCCTCTCCACGACCACTTCGACAAAGAGGGCAATATTTTTCATAATCGGTAAAGACATCTTTAAGCGAAGCCCAAATCTTTAGGGTATCTTGCCCCAAATACCAAAGTTCTATCCACATTTCGAGCCGGATTTTATTTCGAACAAACCAATTGGAGAGGTAGAGAACAGATGTATCTAAAAAGCACACTACTTGACTGAGCCATTGAGCCGCTATCATATCAAGATTTGCGACCATTCCCGGTTGAGCCAAATACCCCTTTAAAATGAGCATATTATTCTTAGCGGTATCTACAAGATTTTCTGCATCAATAAGTATTCTGTCTGTAAGTATTTTTGTCTTTTCGCATTTCTCGGGGTTTTCATTCTGTACTTCTTTCGGACACCCAGTCCATTCTTCTCCGGCATCTATTATCTGTCTTTCTGCATCTTTAGTCCAGCTTTCAAGATCCTGCATAAGAGCAAAAATATGTGATCGACTGATATATGGAACCTTTACATACACATCAATGGGATCAAGGGTCACAAGAGGAATATTATTAAATGTATTATAGATATCCTCAAATTTCCCAAGCGTCTCTCGTGCATCTCCTCGAAATGCACTCGCTGCTTTAACTGCCTCTTTCATATTCTCTTTCACAAGAGCCTTTTTTTCCTCATCAGTCATGCCGTCATACTCCTGCCTGGAGATAAAGGCTTGTATATCACTTTTCATACCCTCCATTCCTCCAGCAGCTCGTTTTGTAAGATTCTCACCTCCATCAAGCATTTCTCCACCAACAGAACTCGTTGTATCAAATGCACCCTTCAGAGACTTTGCTACTTCTTGTGTACTAAAAGTAGAAAAGTCTGGATAATAAACGGTAATACTCGGTACTTTAGTAAGCATCCCTTGAAATTCCGCCATTTGTTCATACACCCAATTCCATGGGAAATTAATTACCCGCTTATTATTGCCAGTATTATATGAAACAGTAAATGAACCGATGTTATCGAGCTGGTAGAGGAGACCTTTTAGACCTCCTGTAGTATTCGATTCCACCTGTGCTGAAGGTTTGGTGTCACTCAGTACTGAGCAACTTTGACCTGTACCCTCAAAATCAGTAGCTGAGCTGTAGTCTTGTTTCTTCCCATCATATCCATCTTCATTACATGCCCAATTGAGTTTTGCTGGAGCAAAAGCCACACACTTCCCTGTATGATCTCCAAATGGACCAAAACAGAGAGCAACCGCAACAGCTCCTGTAAGAGTTGGTGAGAGATAAATTCGAAATGGAGAATTTGATGTATTACAGCTCGGTCCACTACAGACAAACGGGAGACTGCCTAATAATCCGAATACAGGGAGTCCATATGGAATTTGCCCAACAAGTTTTCCCTTTGCTGCTCGGACTATACCAAGGCTCGTTCCCAGGTCTGAAATTGGCTCGGTAAGAGAAGATGAAGCACCTGCCAATTTATCACCAACAACAGCAAGACCATCAGTAATGGCTGGATGAAACTGCTTCATTTCTTCACCGATATTGAGATCAAACCCAAGCCCACCGCTTATTCCTGTAACACCTCCTCCTGGTGATATAGTATTTCCACCTCCTCCACTAAGAGCTGCGGCTATTGTTTCAAAAATATTTATTTTTCCCGGCACAAGAAAAGCATAATTTATAGGAATATCAAGACACCCCCCATCACATGTGGAATACTCCATCACTTCATCTACAGCTTCTCCGATACCACCAAGAATACTATTGGAGGTATTTCCTTCTTCATCAAAATTACCAAGCGTCTGATCCCAGGCATCAGGAATTCCATCTCCATCAGAATCAGTCTGATACGGACCAGAAAAAGAATCCACCATCTCTTCAATACCTCCTGCACCAGCCCCCTCTTCGTATTTGTCTGGAGTACAACCATTATTCGGATCATTTTTTGTTAGTACTCCATTTTCGTCTTCATCTGCTGCATCTATAACTCCATCATTATTCGTATCGACCCAATCAAGAATCCCATCCCCATCAAGATCATCTTCTGTCGCAGATAAAACATTACAGGTAGTATCACTATCATTGCTGATGTCCTCTATAAACTCTGGTGGCGGATATGCATCGGCAGCTTCAAAATATTTTTCAAATATTCGTTTTCCTGTTGTCAGGTAGTGAAGATTTCCAGAAAGACCAGCAAGAACAACAGTAATATCCGGAAGACCATCAGCAGGATAGTCAGGTGCAAAATCAAGGTTATCTCGAACCAATACCGTTGCAGCAGATTCACCCATCATTGTGGCATCAAAATACATCTCTAAAGATTCACCAGGATTTAATTGAATATTGAGCACATGAATGCGCCCATCGCCCATAACCTGTACTTCGGGTTTATCTCGTCCTACAGGCCATGATTCTGGAACCCGTACTTGGCCACCCTGAACATGAAGAGCGGTATGAAGAATATGAGCAGTTGAAAAATGAAGCTTTTCAGTCGATGTATTTTCTACCCGCAACGTAAACTCTGCTGTTTCTCCTTTTAGAAGAGCCCCCCCATTCACATCAGAAGCAAAGAGTGAAACACTAATCTCATGAAGAGCGAGAAGTGGTGCAAAAAGACCAATACGCTGATACTGTGTTGAAGATGTGCCAGAAAAATCCTGTGAAAATGAATCTGGATTTTTCTCTTGAAACCCTTTCAGCATATCCCAAGTACTGGTTGTATTCTCTGTCTCTGTATTATTTGTCTCCTGAGAGATATCAATTCCTTCTTTCAAAAAATACTGTTCATATGTCTCAATTCCAACCGCAGCTCCTTCATTGGTTCCGAGAGAAAGAGGATAAAATTTTTGTACTCGACTCGAAAGATCCGGTAAAGAAACCATTGTGTTATTTGTTGCAAGATTTGTACCATCAAGCTTTGCACCAAAAGCTCCTACAATAGTTTTCGATTCCTCATGAAACCCTGTTTGGTCTCCCCAGTAGACACTAATATTTCCTGATTTTTCATGAACAAGGATGTCTGGATATTCGTCTCCATCAAAATTTGCTACCTGAAAAGACTCAAACGACCCCACTGGTAAGAGAATCTCTTTGTACGATTCGATATACTCATCTCGATTATGATAAGCAGCAATTTTTCCATCCCCATCAAGAAGAAAAATGTCATCTAAATCATCACCATCATAATCTACAGCTGTAAGGAACGAAACCCCTGAAGGATGGCGAAATATTTCTCCAACATTTCTAAACTGCATCCCTCCAAGATTTTTTACCATTTCCACTTCACCTTTTGCACTCGCAAAAAGAATATCAGGCAGAGTATCTGCATCTGCATCAAAAAGTGCTGTCGCTATTATTTTTTTTGTAGCGCTCCGATACACTTCTTCTCCAATACCCCGATTAAACCCAGTAACAAGTTTTTGATCCTGAGAAAGTGATACGGTTGGATCTCCCAAAAGGACCCCGCTTGGACCAAAGTTGTATTTTGTCGCATCGCCAATTATTGCTCCCGAAGCAAATTGGAGGGCAAAGTTGTCATCATTATTAAACCCGAGAGCAAAATTATTTGCCGCTCGTTCTAGTGCTCTCCCTCCAGAAGGAAGAATGCTCGACTCTTTATCACCAGAAACTGAAAACCCCTGCGAACCATCATCATTCCCCACAAGAGGAAAGAAGTCTGTTTCTCCAACAGGAAAACTCAGCGGAGTCATCTCTGCATGAACAAATGTAAATGTTCCTACGACAATATCATCATTGAGAACAAGAGAGAAAACAGGAACTTCATCACCGCCGGAAAATTGAAGAGAGAATCTATTGTCGGCAATAATAAATGATCCATTTGACTGAACCAAAAGGGCTGGTTTTCCCTCATAAAGAATGTGAAGACCGTCTTCCTCAGTCATATCCGAAAGGACTCCTGATTCATCATGATTATCAAACTGAATATATGATTCCTGTGATGGCTTGTCTGATAATCCTACAAGATCTACACCGTTAGGATACGAAAGCATAAACTCAGAAATGGAGGTAGAAGTGAACGTATCAAAAGCTCTTACTTTGAGAGGAGAAAGAGATGAAACTGAAAAAATTACTCTCGAATCAAAAGCGGTTGCCCCTCCATCTCGATTGACATTAAATCGAGGAAATTGAACTATATTTTTATTCAATGATGAAATGACTGCCTGTGTTCGACCGGAAAACAGAATGCGATTTGCAATGGGGTCTCCATCTTCAGCAAAATTGGCAAAATCAGATCCCAAAAGGCTCCCTACTAGAGAGTTAGAACCAATTCTCTGAATAGTTTTTCTCGATATTTTTTCTACGACTTTTACCTCCTTCAGAGTACTCTTCAATCCAGGATACTGAATAATGATTCGAGCAGTTCCAGCTCTTCTCCCTCCAATAAGAGTAAAATTCCCATTTTCATGTGATTCGACTCGTAGCAAATCGGATGTTGCATGAGTCACCTGCACCGTTGGTTGGCCAGGAATGAAACGCTCCCTTCCCATTGAATCAACTGCCACTACCTTTGTTTGGATTTTTTCACGAAGCCCAATAGCTTCTGGGAGATTTCGAATCTCAAGACCCTGTGCTGCAAAAGAATTTTCATCGCCACCAAGCAATATTTCTGCAGGAGAAAATCCAGGTAAGGTCACACTTACAAGGACAGGTGTAGAAACATTGAGTGTAATTGAGGCTTTCCCCATACCATTGGAAAGAGGAACAGAAGGAGTAATTACTGAAGCCAAAAGAGGGTCAGAAACCGCAACAGAAGCAGTTCCAAAAAAATTGGTTAATGCTTGCCCTCTATCGCCAACCGGACGAATAAGAACTTCTTTCATTGTCCCATCTTCTGAGGTTGAACCTTCGGTCAAGACAATTGAACCAGATTCAACGGCGGTAAAGAGAAGTGATCTCTTTGGAAACCCATCAGAAAATACCGTTACCTTTGCTGTGGGGTCTGTAACTCGAATACGAACAGAATATTCACCTGAATATGTCACTTCTGAGAGAGCCTGAGACCCATCTAAAAATTCGGCTCCGGAATCGATTTCTAGGTCAAAAGGAATTCCTCCACCAAGAATATTCCCATCTGCATCTTGAAAAACAAGATGAATATCTGTTTCTGATCCAACAGGAATTTGTGTTCCCAGTGATGACGAGAGAAACATTTCAGAGCCAGGTGGAACATCTGGAAAACCGGGATCGACAATGAGGTCATAATCCTCAGAAGACCCAAAATCCATGATGTTCGTATAATTACATTGATTCGTCATTTCAATCTTTACCGGTGCATCGAGTGTTTCCTCCATCCAGCACTCAAATGCCGGCAGCCATTTGAGAAGAGAAACAGCATCCCCGTATTTTGCACACTTTCCTTCTTTTTCTTCAGAAATTTCATCTGTATTTTCTTCTGACTCTTCTTCCGGTGTCTTTTTCAGGGCATTGTCCCA
Organism: Candidatus Peregrinibacteria bacterium; assembly: GCA_024762935.1. Classification (GTDB taxonomy): domain Bacteria; phylum Patescibacteriota; class Gracilibacteria; order CAIRYL01; genus JANTGK01. The sequence goes on from JANTGK010000014.1 coordinate 16,511, forward strand.
TTGAGGATCTTCCCCAGACAGGAGTACTGGTGTTTTCCCTTCCCACCAGAGCTCTTTAGAATTTCCGTGAGCCCGAAAAGATGAAAATTCATAACCAGTGTTCCGTCCCAAAAGATCTGAATGCGTCTCATCACCAAGATAGAGTTCAATAATGCGACTATGTTTTTCATCTGGAGTAAGATACTGCCATCGGAAGAGTTCAAAAAGAGCATCTCCTCCAACATTTTTAATGAACTGATTATCTGCCCCCAAGAGAAATCCAGCAGCAGGAATATTGGTCACAGGAACAGCAAGGGTTTCAGTAGCCTGAATATCATCAGCGACTGTTTTTTCACGTTTATATTTTTCTGGCCATACATAACCCTCTTTTGGAAAGGTGTCCCCAATGTCATTTGCATTTGTTGTTCTCCAGGGATAGATAGGTTCATATCCTCCATCTCCATCTTCACACGTATATCCGCTATTGTAATATGGAAACCGGTAAAAGACCTCTCCACCCTTCTGAGAAAACTCCAAAAATCCTGGAAGCTCTTTTATAAGCTCAACTTCTGCAAGATTTTCAAAATCAAAAACTTTTGACTGGGCTAATTGCTCAAGAGCATCCAACAAAACATCATCTGAAGTATCAGCAAGCGGAAGAAAAAAGTTCTTTTCTGCATCTGGATAGGTACTCTTTAAAATATTCTCCGCCTCTTCCCGAAAAGAGTTCAAAATATCATTAAGAGGAGGACCATCTTCGGGAATTCGGGGGACAAGACGACTGCCATCATGCGCAAGTCCATACTTTCGAATCAGGAGAAAAGAAATATATGACTCATAGTTTGAGAGAGTCATTTCTGAACGGATCTCGTCTTCTTTCTCTTGAAAAAGTTTTACAAGAGTCTCTTCTGACCACTCGAGTGTCAGATTGTCAGTTTCAAAATAGTCCCGAGAAAAAAAGTCAGGAAACTCAAGGGGGACAAGATTTCCAGCTGGTCCCTGAAAAGTAATCTTTCGCTTGTCATCAGAAGGAATCACACCAGAAAAAATATTCTGAAATGCTCCTTTCAGTGTTTCAGGACGCGGCTGATTATGAACAACGATACTCGATACATCCCGAAGACGATAGAAGGGAATTTCCCAAGCATCATTCCAACCCCCAGGCTTTTCATAAAAATACCCTTCTGGACTTCCTGAGCATCCCAAACCATAACCTCTCTGAAATGCATTCTCACCCCAATCTGTTTGCCAATGAGACCCCTGAAAGGCAAATGGTTCTGCCACTTGAGGCATAGTAAAATGAGTATTATTCCGAGCCAAAAGAGGCACATCTGGATAAAGACATTCCTGAAATGTCGGTTCATCTTTTTGGTTGACGTTGATTCCTCCTTCATAATCAAAAACATTTTCTTCAGCCTTTGTTGGCTCACACTTATCTGGCTCATTCAAATTACGAATACAGCACCCCCCAAATTGTGGACATTCCCCACGATCATTCAAATCACCTTGCGCAAACTTGTTCCAAAGATGAGTCAATTCTGCAAGCTGCGAATTATCACCAAAATCTCGTGGTGACTGTACTTGAGACCCACGCAAAAGAGAGCATTGCTCGGGTTTCGTTACCTGAGATGCCTCCATTCCATGAAAAAATGGATTCTGAAATCGAACACCTCTCTCAGGGTCAACATCGTCTAACCATCCAGTATAAGGAAGAGTGGATCCAGGGTAGTAATAATAACTTCCCCAAAGACCATCAAGAATCGGAACTGGTTTTTGCCAATGATGCTCGACATAATCAGTAATACGTGACTCTGTTTTCAGAGAAAACTCTCGTAAAAACTCACGAGAGAGGATATCCATTTTTGTAATAAGATGTGGAATAGAATCAGCCGTATCTTCTCGAAAACTCCATCTTCCTGTATTTCGAACCTTTGTATCAGCATCTCCGAGATACCCTTCAACCACTTTTATATACTCAGGAAGGAGTTGTCGAATGCGACGATAAGTAGTGGCATCTGGAAATGGGAGAACAGACCCTGTATCTGTAACGCCAGAAAGAGATGACTTCATCTCCTCTATTTTCCCTTTCAGATCATCAAGGGAGACAAGAGAGGAATCACTTGGATCAGAAGGAACAAAAGAGTGAGAAATACTTTCTTCATCAAGAGAAGAAAGGTCTGTAAGAGATGATGAATACTTTTCAAAAAGGAGAGTGACATCATCAAGCAGCGTCTTATTATACCGAAGAAAGGCAAGATCAGCAGAAAAACGTTGCTGAGCTGATTCATACATATCCTTCCAGAGAGGATTGATGGACTGAGCTTCATCAATCATATCGGCGAAAAAGAGAGCCTGATCAGATGATTCTCCTTCGCCCCGATGAAATGTGTGATTTTTATCAAAATACTGAGAAAGCCACTGCTGCTCAGTTTTTTCTGAATTTTTGGGGGCACGAATAACACCATGAAAGATTTCAGCTTTCATAAATGAATTCTCTTCATTTTCACGAAAAACCTGAGAAATATCATCCCAAATAAATGCAACATCCTCAAAATCTGTATAAGGAAACAGAGAGGCTCCATCGTATGTCGGAGTACGGACTACAGGAAGGGGAACGTTTCCAATAAGAATGGTTCCTGTAAGACGAAAAAATTGATTTTCTCTCCGATGCCCCTCAAAATACAAACGCTCGAGAACAGAAAAGATTTCTCCAGGAGAAGTGTCCGAAGAAACAGGAAGGATAAGTGTCTTTGTAAATGGCAACGCAGCTTGTACATCTTTTGCATACCGGAAGATTTTTCCCGATATACTGGTTTCATCATCAACATCTTCTTGAAAAAGTGAGTTTTCTACAAATACAACAACAAGGTTTTGTTCCCCTTCTTGTATTGCAGCCTGAGAACCAGGCGTTCGGACAACCATTGGAGCCAACAAAAAAACAACACACATAATGGCGATAAATTTTTGCCAATGAATATATGATCTTGTTTTTATTTTCTGTAACAAATGATCCCAAAATATATCGTTATAGTATACTAAAAATCACATAAGAAAGCACCTAAATAGACTTGCCAACAAGCATATTTAAGGCCTATTATCACTTTTAAGGAATTCATCTTGACTTCAAAAAGAATAATCAATAAAATCGTTCGCGAACATTACCGCCGAAGACCGTCGGCACTCCCGAAAAAAGGAGGCTAAGACCTGCGGAAGGCACCAGAAAAACTATCAATTCACTTTCGAATAGTAATAGGTGCCATATCGGCTCCTTTTTTTTTCTCAAACAATGCCAGTAACCCGCAAACAAAAGGAAGAAATTTTACTTGGTCTCACTGAAAAAATGAAAGAGGCAAAGTCGGTATTTTTTGCAAAAAATCTTGGACTCTCTGTTCAAGATGCACAAGAAATGCGACGAGCTCTCAGAAAATCCGGAAATGTATACACAGTAGCAAAAAAAACACTTATTAAAAAAGCAGCAAAAAGCTCGATTGATATTGATGTCCCAAGCGATGCACTTGAAGGAGCTGCAGGGGCCGCCTTTTCAATGGAAGATGAACTCGCAGCAGTAAAAACGCTCGCAAATTTTGCCAAAAAAACAGAGAAGATTGAGCTTACTGGTGGAATCTTCGAAGGAAAGATTATGAATCAATCGGAAGTTATTGCCCTTTCTAAGATACCTGGTAAAGATGAGCTACTCGCAAAAATGCTTGGCTCTATGACGTCTCCACTCAGCGGTTTTGTTGGAGTAGGAAATCAGCTTATTGCTGGTTTTGTCCGAACTCTCGATGGATACCAGAAGCAAAAAGCAGAGGCATCCTCATAACACTGTAAATAATGATAATTCGTAATTGACGAATTCGTAATTGAATATTTTTCTTTTTTTTCTTTCTCACATGTCTGAAGAAGTAACCCTCTCAGCAAATGCACAAAAAGTGCTTGATGCTGTTGAAAAACTCTCCGTTCTCGAACTAGCTGAACTCGTAAAAGCTATGGAAGAGAAATTCGGTGTTTCCGCTGCTGCTCCTGTTGCTGTTGCCGCTGGTGGTGGTGCTGGAGGAGGCGAAGAAGCTGCTGCAAAAGATAGCTTTGATGTCATTTTGACCGGTGCTGGAGCCGCAAAAATCCAGGTCATTAAATCTGTTCGTGAAATCACTGGTCTTGGTCTCAAAGAGGCAAAAGATTTGGTTGATGGCGCACCAAAGGCTGTTAAAGAAGGTGTCAAAGAAGACGAGGCAAATGACATCAAGTCTAAGCTTGAGGAAGCCGGAGCTTCTGTTGAAGTAAAATAGAGTACAATTTTCAATTCTTCAATCCATGTGCATGGATTGAAGAATTGAAACAATACAGTATCCATAGGTACCATGAATAATAAAGAGTCACTTAAAAAAAGAAGTGCCTCTTTTTATGTCAATACAACAGAACTCATAGTTTCATGTACGTAAAAATGTATTTCTTTACTGATTATATTTTTTTATTGTTACCGTTAAAAAGACTAAAAAGAAAAAACTGAAAAAAAATTTTCTTGCTATTTTTCACAAAATATTGCAGGGTAAAAACCTGATTTAAATTTCCTATTATTTTTTTTATGGAAGGTAAAATAATTATTCGTTCAAAATTGGATATCTTGAAATACTATTATGATTCCGCAGTTCCGCGAAAAGATCTTCTTATAGGAATTGAGGTTGAACGAAGTGGTGTCTTTGAAGAAAACCTTCAACCCGTTCAATATAATGGTGCCAAGGGATATTTATCAATTCTCAAAAAACTTATTCGTGAAGTGGGATGGAAAACAATTGATGAAGACAGTAATGGGAATATTTTTGCCCTTCGGAGAGGAAAAAGTTATCTTCACACAGAAATGGATGGTCGCTTTGAACTTGCCAGCAAACCGAGAAAACACCTGGCAAACCTTAATAGAGAATTTACAATGTACGAGAAGGAAATCAATGAAATATCAAAATCATCCGGTATTCGATGGGTCTCGACTGGATACCAACCTTTTTCAGATAACTCAGAGATTCTTTGGTCACCAAAGAAACGAGGATATTTTTTGCGAAAGCTCCTTTTTCCAAACAAAAAAGGAAGAAGTGAGTCGTGGCTCAAAAAAACAAATTCAGTACATGTAAATTTTGGATACACATCTGAGGAAGATGCGATTACAAAATTTCAAACAACATATTTAGTGGCGCCCATTCTCGGTGCCATGTATGCCTGTTCACCATTAAGTTGCAATCGGTTCTCAGGATATATGGGAAATCGACTGAGAATTTGCCAAGAATTCTCTCCAGAACGAAATGCTGTCCGCAAAGAGTTTTTCGCAGATAATTTTAGTTTTGAAAAATGGATAGATTATACACTCAATCTTCCTGTCTTATACATTACGAGAAATAAAAAGGATATCCCTATAGTCAATACTACCTTTCTTGAGTTTATAACCAATGGATACATTCACAATGGACGTAAAATAAGACCTCAAATCAAAGATTATCTCCTCCATCTCAAATCTATTTGGACAGAAGTGCGCATGAAGGGATATCTAGAATTGAGAACTATCGATTGTGTTCCTCCATCTCTTCTTTTGACTATCCCCACTCTCATTCGCGGCATTACACTCAACAAAGAGAGTATGAAAGCCGTATCAAGCCTCACAAAAAATTGGAGTTTTGAGCAGTACTGTCAAGTTCGAGATGATGTAAATAAATATGCTCTCCAAGCAGAAATTCCTGGAGGGAAAAAAATTCTCACCCTTGCAAAAGAGCTTTTAGAAATAACATCAGAAAGCATAAAAATGCATCAAAAAGAACATCGAAGTAAAACTGATGCCTCTCGGTTTTTATGGCCGATAAAAGAGTATATTTTTGTAAAAGAACAGTCCCCCGCTGAACACATTATGGAGATGTGGAATGGAGAATGGCACAAAGACCCCCGAAAGCTCATAGAGTGGTCAGAGCAGTAGATAGTGAGATCAAAGTGTGAGTCAACTACAGTGATTATGCATTTTAGATTTTAAATAAGAGGTAGATGCTTCGTGAATATATAATAAGTCGCCGACTTGTCCTGCAAAGCTCTCTTCTATATTCTTCTCCATGACTCCGGTTCATAGTTTATGACAAACAGCTTTCTCACTTTTACTTTTTTCCGAAAGAAACTCCATACAAAAGACGTATTCCTTATTGCTCAAAGGTCTTTTTTTTCATACTCTTTTTAAGAAAGATCTCTATAAAAATGGATACAGTATCTGAAATTAAAAATCGGCTTAATATTGTAGATGTCGTCCGTGAATATGGGACTCTTCATCCAAGTGGAAGTACAGGAAGCTTCAAAATGGTATGCCCCTTTCATGATGACCACTCACCCTCGATGATTGTGAATGAAAAAAAAGGTCTCGCCTGGTGTTTTGTTTGTAATAGTGGAGGAGATATATTCTCTTTTGTCCAAAAAATAGAGGGATGTAGCTTTCCTGAGGCAGTACATCTTCTTGCTGATAAAGCAGGTGTCGCTATAAAAGATTACAACCCAGAGGAAACGAAAAGAGAAGATCAAGAAAAGGAAAGAATTTTTAGAACACTTGAACAAGCAGCATCATTTTTTGAAGGACAACTTCAAGAAAACAAACGAGCAAAAGAAATTCTCGAAAGGCGAAATTTACCAAAAGAAGTTTTAAAAAAATTTCAAGTTGGATTTGCTCCTCTTTCTGGACACAGTCTCGAACGACACCTTCTCGAAAAAGGATTTTCCCGAAAAGAAATGCTTATCGCAGGCCTTGTCGTTGCAGAAGACAAAACAGGAAAACAGGTACGAGATAAGTTTAAGAACCGAATTATGTTCCCCATATGGAATAGCAGAGGAAGAATATGCGGATTTGGAGGAAGATACATTGGAGACTCTGATAAAGCCCCAAAATACCTAAACTCACCAGAAACCCCTGTTTTTAAAAAATCAGGAATTCTCTATGGTTTGCATTTTGCAAAACAAGCAATAAAAAAAACAAAATATGCTGTTTTAACAGAAGGGTATTTTGATGTCATTGCCTGTCATGCAGCAGGAATAGAAAATGCCATTGCTACCTCTGGCACAGCATTCACCCAAGAACAGGCAACACTCATACACCGATATGGAAAAGAAGTGGCACTAGCCCTCGATGTTGATGTTGCAGGCCAATCTGCCGCCAGAAGATCAGCAGAAATCGCTCTGAAGAAAAAATTAGAAGTGACGGTCATTTCTATCCCGGGAGGAAAAGATCCTGATGAGTCCATTCGAGAAAACAAAGAAGAGTTCCTAAAGGCAATTGAAGAAAAAAAAACATGTATACAGGCTTTTATAGAGCGAGCTTTTCTCCATCGAGATCCAAAAAAAATTGAAGAAAAAAAGAGAATTCTTGACGAAATACTTCCTGTTGTTGGAGCACTTCCTCGAGAAATTGAACGAGACCACTACCTTCATATTCTTGCAGAAAAAATAGGAAGCAGAGTCCCTGTTCTTGAAGAAGAATATAGGCGTTTTTCACGATTTTCGAACACCATTCCTGAAAAAAAGAGTGTGATTTCAAAAACAAAACGTATCAGCCCTTTCCAATACCTTCTTGGAATCCTTCTCTCATACCCGCATCTCTATCAGGAGAGTGAAAAACACTTTCTTGTTGATCTTCTCCCGGAGAATGAAGAAAAAAAAATTTACAAACTCATAGGAGAAACGTATACTGCATCAGCAGATGTGTCGCCCGAAACCATTTTTCAGAAAATTCCGCAAGAGGAAGCCGAAAAATGGAAAGTTCTCGCACTATACGCTGAGAATAAAAACAGTGTCCTTCCGGAGGCGGTCATAAAAGAGGAATGCATAAAAATAATCCACAATATAAATGTTTCTCTTATTCCGAAAAAACTAAACGAACTCAGTACTGCACTCAAGCAAGAAAAAAGTGACGGTCCTATGCTCCTCACTCAAATAAACGAACTCACAAAGCTTCTTCACAAATTTCATCATCAAAATGGCTAAAAAAAATGCAACTTTTATTCGGCAACCAACAGAGGAAGAACTCAGTAAATTCCCTCCTGCAGTCCGTAAACTTGTTAAAAAAGGACGAGAACATGGTTTTGCAACACAACAAGAACTCATGAAGGCCATGCCAGAAGCCGAACACAATGTTATTCTTCTTGATGATATCTACACACTTTTTATGGAACTCGGAATTGAGGTAATAGATGTTCGTGAAGACCTCATCTGGAAGAAAAATAATGAAGAAAAGAAAGAAGCCAAAAGCAAAAAAACGAAGGCGAAAAAGAAGAAAAAAGGGAAAAAAGAAGATGCACCTCTCTCGACAATACTCAGGGAAGATCGACATGGTCTCGATGATGAAGTCGAAGAAGACTTCGAAGAGCTAGAAAAAAAGGCAAATGAAGACGAGGAAGATGAAAATGACACAATGACAGAAGAGGAAAAGAGAAGAATGCTCGATCTTTCAGAAATCGCGAATGATTCTGTTCGCATGTATCTTTCAGAGATTGGTCGTGTTCCACTTTTGAATGGAGATGAGGAAAAGAAGCTTGCTCGACGAATTACAAAAGGTGATATGTCCGCAAAACAATATTTAGCAGAGGCAAACCTCAGACTTGTTGTTTCTATTGCAAAAAAATATATTGGACGAGGCTTAAGTTTTCTCGATCTCATCCAAGAAGGAAATATTGGACTGTTCCGAGCAGTAGAAAAATTTGATCCTGAGCGAGGATTTAAATTCTCAACGTACGCAACGTGGTGGATCAGACAAGCCATTACTCGAGCAATTGCTGACCAGGCACGAACTATTCGTATTCCAGTTCATATGGTTGAGACCATTAATAAGCTTACTCATACTCAACGAAGGCTTGCCCAAGAGCTTGGACGAGAGCCAACGGTAGAGGAATTGTCAGCAGAAATGGATATGGAAATCAAAAAAGTACGTCACATCAAAAAAATATCACAAGATATTCTTTCACTAGAGGCCCCTGTTGGAGCAGAAGAAGACAGTAAGCTCGGTGATTTCATTCAAGATGATGAGGCTATTTCACCGACCGAATCAACAAGTAGGCAAATCCTAAAAGAAAATATTCAAGAGATGCTCCAGTACCTCACACCTCGAGAAGCAAAAATTATTGAAATGCGTTTCGGTCTTAAAGATGGAGTTGGACATACACTCGAAGAGGTCGGTCGCGAATTTGGTGTCACTCGAGAACGAATCCGACAAATCGAAGCAAAAGTACTTCAAAAGCTTAAAGATCATCCAACAAGTGATAAAATACGGGATTCCTTTGAGCATCTCGATAAAAAAATAAAGAAAAAGAAAGTCACACCACTGTCAGAACAGCCAAAGGATTGGTCAGATTTTAAAATGACCACATAATTTTCATTTTTTTGATACATGCCAAAAAAAGCAACACCAGAAGGATCAGCAAAAGGAGCAGCTCCTATATCCAGTGAAGAAGCAGTACTCCTTACGCAAAAGGGTCTTGATGCACTCAAGGATGAGCTCAACACCCTTAAAAAAGAAAAACGAAAAGAGGTAGCAGAAAGACTAAAAGAAGCGATTTCATATGGGGATCTTTCAGAAAATTCAGAATATGAAGAAGCAAAAAATGAACAGGCTTTTGTCGAAGGTCGAATTGTTGAGCTTGAAAAAATGATAAAAAATGCTCAAATCATTGACGAAAAGAAAGCTCATTCTGGAAAACGAGTTCAAATCGGAACAACAGTTAAGATTAAGAATCTTACAAAAAAAGAAGATCCAGAACAGTTCACTATTGTTGGATCAACAGAAACTGACCCTCTCAAATCTCGGATTTCGAACGAATCACCTATTGGATCTGCTCTTCTCGGAAAGAAAAAAGGAGAAAAAGTAAGTATAGTTGCCCCAGCAGGAAAATTTGATTTTGAAATTCTTGAACTCAACTAAAAAGATATAAACTTGTCAGAAATAAACAGAGTATCAATCGAGTCAAAAGCTCAGGGTCTCTGTTTTTCTGATACACTTTCTTCTTTTCATTTTTATCATTACTCTTTTTTTGACTATTCTTATTTATCTTGTCAACAATGACCCCCGACTACAATAAACTCTCCATGAAAATGCACAAAAAATATGCAGGAAAGATAGAAACGAATCTTAAAGTGCCACTTAATAATACGCATGATCTTTCCATTGCCTACACACCAGGAGTTGCTGAGCCATGCAGAGAGATTGCAAAAGATGAAGAAAAGGGGAAAACCCTCACATGGCGAAAAAACTTAGTAGCAGTAATTACTGATGGATCGGCAGTATTAGGACTCGGAAACATTGGAGCAGCGGCAGGAATGCCAGTTATGGAAGGAAAATGTGCTCTCTTTAAAAAATTTGCAAATGTTGATGCTATCCCTATTTGTATTAAAACTCAGGATACCGAAGAAATTATTCACATTATAAAAAATCTTGAACCAAGTTTTGGAGGAATAAACCTTGAGGATATTTCTGCACCCAGATGTTTTGAGATCGAAAGGAGACTGAAAGAAGAACTTCATATTCCCGTTTTTCATGATGACCAACACGGAACAGCCGTCGTCACCCTTGCAGCACTGACAAATGCTCTCAAAATTATCAAAAAGAAAATTTCAGAAGTAAAAATAGTATTTTCGGGAGCAGGAGCAGCAGGAATTGCTATTACAAAACTCCTATTGGCTGCAGGAGCAAAAAACATTATTGTCTGCGACTCTAAAGGAGCCATTTCAAACAACAGAACCGACCTCAATGCTGCAAAATCAGCAATAGAAAAGCAAACAAACCCAAAGAACGAATCTGGGAATCTGAAAGAAGTGATAAAAAAAGCAGATGTGTTTATTGGTGTCTCTGCCCCAAATATTCTAGATTCATCAGATATTACTCATATGGAAGCAAACGCTATTGTTTTTGCTATGAGTAATCCCACACCGGAGATTATGCCAGATGAAGCAAAAAAAGGAGGTGCAGCCATTATTGCTACAGGAAGAAGTGATTATCCAAATCAAGTCAATAATGTACTAGTCTTTCCGGGAATTTTTCGTGGTGTCTTTGATAGTGGAAAAACAGAAATCAACGAAAAAATGCTTCTTTCTGCTGCAAAAGCTTTGGCAGAACATGTTCAAAAACCATCATCAGAAAAAATTCTCCCGGGTGTTTTTGATACAGGGGTAAGTGATATCATCGCAGAAGCGGTGAAATGAAGTAGGGAATGTGGAAGTGAGAACCATGAAACTTAGTGAGATTACAAACCACTACTCAAATTGTTCCATGTTTCATGCTCCTTGTTCCATGTTCCATGTTTATTATTCCCTGTTCCTAAATACTTCTGACGAGCTCAGATATTTTTAATTTGCTCCACTCCCCTGTTTCATCTTCAATTCCACTAGCAGTATCAACTCCATCAGCACCAGTGATCTCAATAAACCTTTTTGCATTTTCTGGCGTTATACCTCCAGCAACAAGAAACGGTTTTTGAAGAGGAAGCAATCGAAATTCTTCAGAAAATTCTTCTACCCAACTCAAACCACTTCCTGGCATTACTCCATCAAATAAGAAAATTTCTGTACCAGCATTCCATTTAAGAATCTCCCCCTGGTAATCAAAAGTATGAGAAATCGAAATACCTTTAATAATTGGTATTGGAAAGCCAATAAAATCATCCACAGACTCCTTTCCAGAGAGCTGTATAAAGTCGAGACGATATTTTGAACAAATTTTTTGTACGAATTGAGGAGATTGATTCTGAAAAACACCAACAAGCCTTATGTCACCTCGGTGAGAAGCAATATACTCAGCGAGTTCTTCTGAGATTTTTCGTTTTGACGAGGGAACAAAATTAAGCCCCAAAAGCGGTACCTGGAGGTCTTTGGCGATTTGAAACCCTTCTTTTGTACGTACTCCACAGCACTTTACAAGTGGCTGAGGATGAGTAAATTTTGAGAGAATCGATTGAATCACATGTTCCCTGTTCCCTGTTCCCTGTTCCCTGTTCCGTGTTCCGTGTTCCGTGTTCCCTGTTCCCTGTTCCCTGTTCCCTGTTCCCTGTTCCCTGTTCCGTGTTCCGTGTTCCGTGTTCCCTGTTCCCTGTTCCGTGTTCCGTGTTCCGTGTTCCCTGTTCCCTGTTCCGTGTTCCCTGTTCCCTGTTCCCTGTTCCCTGTTCCGTGTTCCGTGTTCCATCTTTTGTCTTTCGTAACTTGTAATTCGTAATTTGTAATTTTTAATTGTTAATTGATTCCCTATCCCCGACCCCACCAACACCCCACTCACCATATTTCGCACCAGTCGTACATCACTTCCAGAAAACCCAGAAAGGCTTACAATAATATTATCTGATGGAAGTTTCTTGGAAAGTTGAAATGTTCGCGAAAGATCGACTGAAAAATCACGAAGATCACGATTGTTAATACCAATAATCTTTGCATCAGTTTGTAAGACCTTCTGGAGATCCTCCTCATCAGAGATTTCTACCAGTGGCTCCATTGAAAGCTCTCGTCCGACATTAATAAGACGTTGAATATCAGTTACAGAAAGAATTTTAACAATAAGAAGATATGTATCAGCTCCATATTTTCGTGCCCAACGGACTTGTTTTTCCGAAAGAATAAAATCCTTACACAAAATGGGAACATGGCCTGTTGCGTGTTTCGCCTTTTGAAGGCTATTAAAACTCCCCTGAAAAAAATGCTCATCAGTCAAAACAGAAATTGCTGAAACACCAGATTTTTCAAAGCCAGAAGCAATTTCTGCTACATCAACTTCTTTTGGCAATATTCGCCCCGTTACTGGAGATGCGGGTTTTATTTCAGCAATAACATGAGGGAAGCAACCTTTCTGAAGGGCTGTAAAAAAATCTCGTTCCGCTTTTGGTAAAGGCTCCAGAATATCAGGAAGAAGTTCTATCTCTTTTTGTTTCCACTTGCATATTTTTTTAAGAATATTCATACAGAGTGAGAGAGGTCAATGACTTTCTGAAGCATTTTTTCTGCCTTTTTTTCAGAGACAGTGGTTCTTGAGATCTCCATCCCTCGGAAAAGGTCTTTTTCAATTCCATTGAGTTGTAATGCGAGAGCAACATTCATATGTACAAGATCAGCATGTGGAGTATTGTTCTTCTCTCCCGAAAGGAAACTTCGGGCTATCTGAACATTCTCCTGAGCATCTCCTCCTGCTATTTCAGAAAAAGAAACCGTTTCAACACCAAAATCATGAGGATGAAGTATTGTTTTCTTATTCTTCTCATTAAACACAAGGGTCGGTCCGGTCGGTGAGACTTCATCAAGACCCATATCACCAACAACAACATATATAGACTCTTTTCCAAGTTTTATAGCGGCTTCAATGAGAAGACGAGCGTTTTGTTCTGTAGATGTACCAATAATTTGTTTTTTTGGATTAAGAGGAGACAGGAGGGGTCCCAAAAGATTAAACATCGTTGGTTTTTTCATCGCTTTCCGTGCAAGAGCAAATGCACCAATACCTGGGTAACATTTTGGGGCAAAGAAAAAACCAAGACCAGAAGAATCAAATACCTTCTGAGATTGTTCTGGCGAAAGATCTATATTAATACCGAGCTTTTCCAAAAGATCAAAACTACCAAATCGACCGCTAGCAGCACGATTCCCATGTTTTGCAATTTTTACACCAAGAGCTGATAAAACAAATGCCGCTAAAGTGCTCGTATTGATTCGTCTTAAACCGCTGCCACCCGTTCCACACACATCCATTGCTTCAGTTTTTTGATCTTGTCGTTGAAGGATTTTTGTAGCTGATACAAGCTCATCAGATGAAATACCCTTATTACACTGAAGAGTAAGAACTTCAATCTTGTTTGCCTGAGTAAGTTCTCCAGTAATACTCCCCTTTAAAAAAAAGGCCATATCTTCTGCATCTAAGTCATGATTGTGTGCAATTTTCCTTCGAAGGTCTTCTATCATATCTGATAAAAAAATCTCCTTCTTTTTCCCATAAATTACCCAAGAAAGCAAACACTCTTATTTTCTTACAAGAGAAAGAGAATGAATAAACTCTGTACGATCCATATATCCTCTATCTTGATTATTGGGACTCGAATGTAATGATTCTTTTTCAAAAACAGGAGTATGAAGACTTCTCAAAATACGATGTGCATCATATGATCGAACAAATCGAGTCGGCATTTTTCTTGTGAGAAGATGAAACACTTGCTCAGAAGAAGGAACAAGAGGAAGAAGGCGCATATATTCATCTTGAAGAACCCCCCAGACTTCATTTTTCTCACCGAACGTTTGAAGAAGAAGGAAACCCATCTCAGAATATGTTAAAAATCTCCGTTGAGCGTAAGTCGGAATCTTTTGAAAATACCTTTTAAAATTTTCAGAAAATTTTTGAGAATACTCTTGTATATTCTTCTGCAACTCTATCAAAGACATGTTTGGATGCTGAGAAAGAAGAAAGGCAGCTAAAGATGATGCAAAAGCAGCAGATTGTGAAGTGCCCGTCATTTTTCCTCCCATACCATTGGGAAGTGTACTAAAGTATGTTGCTGGAAAAAAACTATCTACCCATGACCCATAATTTGAGACATATCTTTTTTCCCCAACCATATTTGAAGACCCAACAGCAAATACTTCTTTGTATCCCGCAGGATAGTAATGAGAACGAGAACCAGAATTTCCAGCAGCAGAAACAAGAAAAATTCCTTCTTCAGACATGTCTTCAAGCAAGTCATGGAGAACAGAAGAAGGCTCAGAAAAACCAAAACTCATATTCACGATATTCACTTTTTTTTCTTTTGCATATTCAAGAGCCATAAGAACGTGTGAAAGAAAAACTTTCTTTCCATTTTTTGAAATTTTTAATGGCATTATCTGTGGTCTGCTCACAGAAGACATACCGGTAATAATACCCGCTAAATGAGTTCCGTGCCCTTGATTATCAGAAATATCAGAGGAATTATCGATAAAATTCCAACCACCAAAATCATCAACAAAGCCATTACCATCATCATCTACTCCTTTATGACCATACTTTTCAATTGTATTTTCCCAAGCAAAAGGAATCCTTGGATGATGTGTATCTACTCCGCTATCAAGGAGGGCAACAATGGGAGAAGAGACTTCTTTTTGCTCAGTATTGTTGTTATCTTCAGAATATGGAACAACATTTCGAAATGGATCTTGAATGGAGAAAAATACCCCTGAAATATTTTTCTCTACAAATTCAACACCAGAAACCTTGCCATATGCATCGACCATTTCATCTGTTTTATCAGCAAGAATGCTTCCTAAAAGAAGAATATCACCAGACGTTTTTTGGATGATGACTTCACTTTTAATGGGAACATGAGAAGAGTTTTGAAGAAGATTTGCTGAAAAAGAAGAGCCTTGAGATGAAAACCCTAAAGAAAGTGAATTTATTTCGACAATTTTAAATTTTTTATGCAATTCCTCAAAGGAAAGTGATTCCGTGTTCTGAGGGAACAATGAAATAAAACCGAAAGCAAACATGGAAAAAACAAGAAGAAGAGACACTGCAAAGACTGTAAATACATTTCCATTCCTCTGTATTTTTCCAAAAATCGGAAAATGAATGATAAATAGTTTTTTTGTGTTCTCATCCCCTTTCATATCGGGAAAAAAAATAGTAAATCATACTATTATAAAATAATTACATAACATATACAAGTTACTATTATTTATTGTATTCTACAACATATCATGTGTTTTTAAGGAGCCATAAATTCTCCAGAATAAGATAAAAAAATAACAATGTAATATTGTAAATAAATAATATTCAAAATTACTTTACATTTTGTCAAGTAATGAGTATATTGCTCTCCTTTCATATCTGTCACCAAAATGACACCAGTTGATTATGAATCCATGAAAGACGAAGAATTAGCAAAACGAGGACAAACAGACCTCAATGCATTTACATGTCTTTTAAAACGATATGAATACCCTCTTCTCCAATATATTCTTCGAATATCACACTTTCCAATAGATCGAGCTGAAGACATCCTTCAAGAAGTATCAATAAAGGTCTGGCATAATCTTAATGAATACAACAATGAAATGAAATTTTCGAGTTGGATTTATCGAATAACACATAATGAGACCATCTCTGAATTTAGAAAAGCACGAAGCCGAAGAGAAATGCAAAAAATAGAATGGGATGAAAGCAGAATTGAAAGTCTTCCCTCACGAATAGATATCAGTAGTGATCTCAACAAAAAGATTACAGCAGAAAAAATTGGAAAGGTACTCAGTATCCTTTCACCACAATATAGATCTGTACTCATTCTAAAATTTCTTGAAGATAAAAATTACGAAGAAATATCTCATATCCTTCATATTCCCGCAGGAACAGTGGCTACCCTCCTTCATCGTGCAAAAAATGTATTCAAGAATATTCTCGAAAGAGAACAATCTCAAGCATGTCAATTTCATTATTAAGAGGAATAGTGGCGAAAAAAAAGGAAACAATCTTTTAAAAAAATTCATCATGGATATATTTCTATATATTTTTGTATGTTAAAATATGTATTTTTGATACCTAGCAATATTTTGTCAACCATAATTGTAAAAGAATGCAAGAGAAAGTAAAATTCACGATATAGGGCATATATAAGCGATAAGAACAAAATTATATAAAAAAATAAAAAAAAAGGTGAAAGAAAAGAAAACGAATATGCGTATACATGTTCCGGAAAAAAATATAACGGCACTTCTGTGTATATATGTATACAACAGTGACCGAGGCTAAAAAAGCCACATCATCGTATTTCCTTTCCGAGAACACTTTTCTTTTACCCCGTTCCCATGAGACGTATTCTACGTCGACTACTTGGTGTAACAGCGACCATCGCTATTATACTCAATAGTCTCGGTGGTGCGTTCGTGCTCTTTCCAGCAAGTTCGTATGCCGAAAACTCACAGGGTATCGCTCTAGGCGATGACCCTATAATTTTTACTCCCGAAGTGGAGGTAGTGAATCCTCTAGTAGAGGAAGCTGCACCTGCTGAAGAGGCTACTGCACCTGCTGAAGAGGCTGCTGCACCTGCTGAAGAGGCTGCTGCACCTGCTGAAGAGGCTGCTGCACCTGCTG
>JANTGK010000015.1 GCA_024762935.1 Candidatus Peregrinibacteria bacterium
TGGTGAGAATATTCGGTACAATTTTTCTGATCCGCTTACTTTGACCGTAGAATCTTGTTCGATTGAGAAATAGAATTATTCTGAAAAAGCCCTCCATTTCTGGAGGGCTTTTTTTGTGTTTGACAATAAAAACACAAGAGGAGCCTGTAGGGCAGATTTTTTACTTGTATGGAAATTCCGAAGTCTGTTTTTACCAGCTCTTGTTATTGGAGCACTGGCATCGACGGATGTTGCTGCGGGTAATACCAATACTGCTGATTAGACAGCAGATGAGATTCGAGCTGAGTTTCTTGAATGTGTCCAGAGTGGAGGAAATGTTGTGGTTGATGCCGTTTGGCCCGAATCAGCCACTACAATTTTACATCAAATAGGGGAATCAACTGATGGATTATCTGAAGAGGGGCTTCTCAGAAAATTAGAAGAGAGGATAAATATTATTACCAATGGAAGAGAGTTTACTTTTTCGCTAATAATATCGATACTCCAATACTCAACCACAAAAATACCACCAGAAGTACAATTGTCGTGTGCTTTTCTCGATGGAGAAGATACGATTATTTCTTGTGGTGATGATCCAAAAAATGTTCTCTTTGTCCAAAAAAAAGGTGTTCGTGAAGTTTTATCAGAAAGCCTTTCCATGCACTGTCAGGATCAAGAGGGAAGGTGGGTTATGGTGTTTTGTGGGCCATCTTCTAAAATATTTTTAAAAAATGTGTCAAGCTCTTCGTTTGCAATGCCTTCTTGTTCGGTACCAATTTTGTTCTTGATGACATCAAGACGATGATGAAGACGACGTATGGCGTCTGGTGTTCTACTATATTTTACACTGACCCATTTTTTGTAGATAAGGACTCTTTTCTGAAGAGGGTTTTGCATGTGTTCAAATTCGACTCGGTGACCCTCTTCATTTTTTACTTGAATAAGCTCACAACTTAAGAGTTCTTTACACCAATCAATCAATTCTTGCCTTTTTTCTTTCGGTAGACCTATTTGTTCCCGGGGTCGAATCGGTGTACTAGGGGTTGTATTTCTATGTCTAACAGGATACATCTTTCGTGCATTTGATGTTGTATTACTAATTGCTGCCCTACTATTTTTTGGATGTTTTTTTTCTTTTTCTTCAATCTCAGTTAATTGGTTGAGGCACCGTTGAAGACGCTCGCTATCAACTCCTGGATTAAGAGGACTGACAAAGGGGTGACTATTTGTACTACAAATTCCGTTTCCATTAGCCAAGAGTTCACAGGTTCTGCAATCTCCATTCTGTCGCATAAATTCGCCGAGGTCAGATTTGTCTATTTTCATAAGAGAATATCAGAAAGTAGAGTAATCTACTTTACTCATGACATTCTGTCAAGCTCCAGAAGCGAGATCAATAAGGACACTTTTTGGGTCTGATGCCTTTGTGACTCCACTAGCGAGGAGAACTCCTTTTGCACCAAGTTTGGTAGCAATCTGGACATCTTTACCATTTTTTACACCTGCTCCGACCAGTACTGCAGCTGGAGATATCATCGCAACCGAATCAGAGATGAGTTCTGGGCGAGATGTAGAAACTGAAATATCACCGCCAATAAGCTCTGGTGGCTCTACAGCAACAAAATCAGGTGAAAAACTTTTTGATATCTTTGCACCTTCTTGCGCTGTCTCTGCACAAACACAGGTAAGGAGTCCGGCTTCTTTTGCCCTTGTAATGGCTTTTTCAAGGGACTGATAATCTACAAAACGATGTTCACTGTGGTTTAAAATTGTTCCAATAGCACCTGCTTGCTTGAGGGTTTCAGCCATGTTCCATCCAGTGTGAGATCCATAGACAGCATCATCACAATGTTGGGCAAATACGGGGATATCAACCGCCTGAGAGACTCGATAAATATCTGCCGTTTGAACAGCAACAGCAAAATTTTTTCCTGTCTGTTGGGCAGCTGATTCATGTGCTTTTGCGAGTTCTACTGCTTTTGCTCCAGTAGCAGATTCGTATGTCTTAAAATTGGTAAGAATAATTGGTGTTTTCATTTCTCTAGAAAAAGTTTAGAGAAAGGATAATGATTAATGAATAAAGATTCAAGATTTGCTTCAGCTTAATATTTAGTACCTGATTAGATTGTTAATAAGACACTGTAGGTATTCCTGCCCTTTTGTTTCTTTCATGAGAATGAATCGGGTATTGAAATGCGAGATTTCCGTTCCGAAGCGGAAATGACTTCTGATAGAAGGTATGGAGCGGAGGAGAAATCAGAAAAAATAACGGGAGTTATTTTTAAATGATTTCAAAAAATCCCTTTTGTTGTTAGTTTTTACTTATAAAAAGAAAGGTCCTCGCAATGGAAAATTGTTAAATAATAATAAAAAGAGAAAACGGAGTTTGCTCAACAACAATACTCATGTCAGAATACTCACACTATGGCAAAGAATACTCCCTCACCGCAGAAAATGAATAATCTCTTCCTTCTTATGGGAGAAAATGATTATGATTTGAAACAATTTCTCAAAAAATGGATCCATTCCTCGGTGGATAAATATGGAGAATACAATGTTGTGCGATATGATTTTCAGGATAAGCCTGTTTCTGAGCTTTTAGGTGAATTAAATGCTCCACCATTTTTTGGTGATGGGAAACGAATTTTTTTTATTGATAATTTCCCTCCTTCTCCGCCATCAAGGCCATTTTCAGATAAAAAAAAGAAGGAAATCCTCGCACTTGCTGAGGCTCTTTTGACTCTTTCAGATGATACGGTGGTGGTTCTTGCAGTACCAAAACCAGATAAAAGGATAAGTGCCTTTAAAAAGATTTCTGCAGTGGTTGGGAAGACCTACACATTTCCTGCATGGTCAAAGGAGTATTCAGGAGCACTTTCTTCAGAGGGGCTTTCTACTGCCACTGAATGGGTTATGGAACAAGTTTCTCTTTTGCAGGGTGAAATTTTGCCAGCAGCAGCACGTTTTATGGTGCAATATTGTGGTGCAGATCCATGGGTACTGAGTAATGAAGTAGAAAAACTAGTGACGTATTTTCGTTCTTCCAAAAAGCCAATTTCTGAAAATGACATTAAACATCTTTCGTCTCCTAGTGATGAAATGATAAATTTTGCCTTTAGTAATGCGATGCAAACAGGGAAGAGTAGTGAGGTCTTGGATATTATCGACAAACTTTTTGCTACAGGGGAAGCACCTCAAGCAATACTTAACAGAGACCTTCTTCCGACTATTCGCCAACTGTTACAGGTACGTTTTGCAATAGACTCTGGGGCATCTGCAAAAGAGGCAGGAGTTCATCCGTTTGTGTTTGGAAAATTAAAACGAATTGCCGAAAAATTCGATTCCAAAAAACTACTTGAAGCACACGCTCATCTCAAAAAAATAGACATTGATTCAAAAACAGGACTTTTACCATTAGCACCGGATAAAACATCTCTTTTTCGCCTTGAAGTGGAAAAAATTGTTTTACAGTTGTTTGGACTTGTTTAAGAGGGAGTGCACAATGGAGAAGGAAGCCATTAGCTATGAGCCAATAGTAAAGAAGAATGCATCGCGATATTTAGTAAGTCGCCGGCCTATCCTGTGAGGCTCCAGTAATATGGAGTGTAGAAGGAAGGCTTTCGTGTCCTTTTGTTTCTTTCATGAGAATGAATCGAGTATTGAAATGCGAGATTTTCGCTTCGAAGTGGAACAGCTGGCGTTGAGCCAGATGCAAAACGGAGAACAAAAGGAAAGAAAAATAGGGAATCTTTTTTCTAGTCCTTTTGAGAAAATCCCTTTTGATGCCTTCTTTTCGGTTTCAAAAAGAAAGGTTAACACTTCCTCTTCACTCTTTTTGATTGATATGATACAATACTAATGAATATTTAAAACCAACATCAAAACTTTATTTCCCCTTTTCGTATTCTTTACTCTTTTTATTCCTGTTTCTGCATATGCAGATGTCGGTGATAGTTGTCTTGCTGGTGACTCAAGTGTTGATATCTTGGCGAATGTCCCTGATAACATTGACTGGAGATCTGTAAACTATGTTCAGGCAAATGATGCATCATGGTGGCAACGAGCACTGTTAGACCCACGACTTCTGAAAGATATTAAAGTGAAAGAAGGAGAGACAACTACAATTTTTGGAACTGCAGAACCAAACGCAGAAGTTCAGATTTTTTTATTTGCTCCTGAAGTTGATGGTGATAGAAACTTGATTGCTCCATCATCACAGGGAAATTGTTTTCAAGTCGGTACAGCAGATGAAGATGGAAATTTTTCTTTTGATATTCATGCACGAGTTCTTTGGGGACTTCTTGAGAAGCAGGTTGCAATAGATGCTTTTTTTAAGCTTGATGATTCATGGAAGCCTGCTGCTGATTTTGGAAGGAATGGCAACTTTTCTATGGGTTCATTTAATTTTTTACGAATACCATTTGTAACTCTTGGGGAAGGGTCAGAACAAATTCCTAGTACCTGTGAGCCATTTTTTCCAGATTCACCATATTGCATAGCATCAGAATTGAGGCCAGATGAACATCGCCATGTTGCAAGAGGTTCATTTCCCTTTTTAGAAGGTGATCCAAACAATACTGTTGCAGAAAAATTATACATTACCAAAATTTCTCCACTGACATTTTACACACTAGTCCCAAAGTATGTTGATGAAGATGTGCGTGGTGGGTCAGGTATTTTTGTGATAAAATCGTTAACCGTTGAATTAATCAAGAGAATGTTGCTTGGATTTAATGGAGGCATGGCGACACCACTCAAGACACTTGCTCCTCAAGAAATTTTGATGGCAGCTGATGATGCGAGTACGTCTGATACACAGGAGCTCCTCCAAGCCATTCGTGATGCTCTCACACATGATATTGATTCAACAGAGCGAAAAGCAGGTCTTACCATCATTTTAGAACAAATTGAAAAAATATTCCCATATCGTGATGATCACTATGTTCTGCCCGATATGAAAACACTTGAAGAAATCTTCCCAGCTACAAATACTCAGCCGACTGATTTTATTTCTACAGCTGGTGTTGTTCAGCGAGATGCAAACTCTTGGGCAACAGATCTTCAAGAAATATTTGCCCTCTGGACAAATGATTCGGTTGGGGTAAATGAGAAGCTTATGCTTACAGAGAATCCAAATACTATTTTTAGATATTTTGCAGAAAATCCCATCGGGCTCCCTGGTGCTCCAACACCAATTGGTGGAAACCCTGATATAGGAACAGATCCTGAAGTACCTGTTGACCCAGTCATTCCAGAACTTCCAAATGCACCGGCACCAATAGAAGAACAGCCAGAAGGCGATACTGTCGAGGGTCCTGTTGGACCTCCGCCACCAATTGGAGATAACCCTCCTATTGATGATGGGGGAGATATGGGAGGTCCAGATGAGCCACCGCCACCAATTGGAGATGAAACAGATGGTGGGGATGTATGTGACCCTGGATGTAATGAATTCGAACCTGGGCCTCCGCAAGGAGAAGATCCGGTACTTGTTATTACAAAAACAGGTCCGGTAACACTCGCCCCAGTTTTTACAAATATGCTTCTTTCCCGTTCGACGAAGAGTTTCTCTGAGAACGAGATGTGGGAATTTAACGGGGAGGTTTTGCCAACACTCTCATATGAGTACACTTCAGTTGGAGATTTTGCGCCGACCGTTTCATCAACTTCATGTTTATCAGGGGTTGATGTCTCAGAGTATGCTCAGTTTCTTACTCAGTCACTCTCACTTCCTCATATGGCAAAAGATTTTATCGAATCAGAATTACTGACAAAAATGCGGTACTCATCTGATTTGTATGCCATTAGTATTGCTACTCCTTCTGAGATATCGGATCGATTGTCATGGGAAATCGATGGTCAAATAATAAATATTCCTCAGGTGTACTTTCAACTTCAGCAAGGGCAATGTTTTGAAAAAGACATTGTGGCACCGAATGACGTACTGAGAGAAGAAATTTCTCATTCATCATCCGATATTGCTTTTGAAATCGGTATCCTCAAATAACTCCTTTTTAATTCTTTCACTCTTATGAAAAAAACTGTAATAATCGTCGTTGCCGCCATATTTTTGGTTGTTGTTGCGATTCTCCTCTTTACATCCTCTCCAAAGGACCAGGACCCTTCTTTAACGGATAATAAAAAAACAGATCAGTCACAGATAAACCATTCTGCACCAGCAGATGATGAATCTGACAACACTGATCAAGACTCTGAAGAGATTGTAGAGGAGGAAGAAGTTCCCGAAGTGACTGCTGATATTGTCAAAGAGGCTATTTTTGAGCCAGGAGATGTAGCAGAAACAAAGTTTCTTACAGGAGAACAAAAAAAGGAGTTAAACTCTGCCAGTATTGTTAAGCGTGAGAAAGAGGTGAGAAAAGCGCAGAGATACCACATCGAGTGGGCAGACACAGCTTTTGCTGCAAATATTCCAGACCTTCCAGAGAAAGCAACGGTGTACCTGCTTGATAGACCAGAAGAATCAAGTATTTTTGATTATTTAAGAGAGCTGAGTGACCAGTTACGAATAAAAGGAGCAATTATTCGTATGAGTCCTCAGAAATATGCTGTTGCAGATATTGCGAGTGGAGAGTATTTCTTGACGTATGATCTGTATCATCTCCTCTTTAATGCTGATTCATTAAATATCCCATCAGAAGATGGCGAAGATGGAGTTACAGCATCTCTTGAGAAATGGGGTCTTCTTGGATTTCCATTCACCAAAAAAGAGGCTGTAGATAATAACGATAATACATGGTATCGATACTCTCCTGATCTTCCACTCCCTGTTCTGACTCTAAATCGGAAGCCGGTTTCTAATACGTTTGAACCAGGGGAACTCGGAAGTGTAGATGTTGAGACTGATGGGGACTACATTATGGCAATTCGATCACAATTCCCAAACATAAAGGAGTTTGATATTTTGCCGCTCCTCAATACAGAAGAAGTATCAAAATCTCTTTCAGAAGGTTCTTTTAAGCTCGGAAGTATGGAGCTTCAGTATCCAGGAGCAGTATCACTTGATGACAAAAAATCATTTTATCAAATCTCAAAGAGAGAAAAGATCAGTATCTCTGATGCAAAACTCTCGGATATGGAATGTGGATATCTTCTCGAAGATGACAAAAACATTCAGGCGCTTATGAGCCCTGTATGTATTGCTCATGGACGTGGAAAAGTAAAGCAACAATCAGTATTTTTTCAGGTTGTTGTCCCAGCAGTAAAATAAAGAGAACAGTTCTAGAATGCAGAATAAAAAAACAGGATTAAAAGATCTTGTTTTTTTATGTGATTTTTATTTGCTTCTGGTAGGCTATGTGCATGAATAAGACATATGGAATTCTCGCGCATCCGGTTGCTCACTCTTTGTCACCTCAAATGCAATCTGCGGCATTTGTCGAGAGAGGAATTGATGCACAGTTTCTTCGTTTTGATGTTCAGCCAGCAGATCTTGCGAATTTCTTGAGTCGTGTTCGAGCAGAGCATATCAATGGACTAGCTGTATCCCTTCCGCATAAAGAGGCTATTATTCCTCTTCTTGATGAAATCACTCAGACAGCTCGAAAAATAGGAGCGGTAAATACGGTGTTTTGGAAAGAGAATTCTCTCATGGGGGATAATACAGATGCTGAAGGATTTATGAGGGCTGTTATGGAACACACAGCTTGGAGCAGGGAACATGCTCGATCTGTTGCTGTAATCGGTGCTGGTGGAGCTGCTCGTGCAATTATCTTTGCTCTCAAAGAAAAGGGATATGAGGTGACTATTTTTAATCGAACCGTATCTACCGCAAAAAAACTTGCTGAAGAGTTTCATGCTTTTTCACAGCCATTAGAAGGATTTCTCGCAAGAGAATTTTCTTTGGTGGTTAATTCTACTTCTGTTGGCTTACAGACGGATGTAAGCCCTGTTTCTGTCTCTTCATGGGATGGATTTAGCGGAACGGCCTTTGATGCTATTTTTGATCCCATAAAAACCCGGTTTTTACAGGACGCGGAATCTGCAGGAGGCAAGATAGTTACTGGTGAAAACATGTTACTTTTTCAGGGAGTGCGCCAATTTCAAATATGGACAGGGCTCAGTGCTCCTGAGGACGTTATGAGAAAAACTGTAAACAATAATATGTAAAAGGAGTTCATTGGCTTGTTTAGAAATATGATTATGAAATATGAACGTACAAAATGATTGTATGAAGCCATAATAAGCAGATGGTGAAAAAAAAGGTGTCTGACCCCTTTTTTAAAAATGTCGGGAAAAGAAATGAGTGGGATTTGCTTTGACATGAAAAATAATTTCAAGGAAAATATGAGTGAAATATGAAACCCTTCCGATTAATGCATCTTATTCGGCATTTGACACATAATACCGCTTGTCCAAGTTGTAATGCTGAAATATTTGCTGAAAATATCCATGTTGATACTGCACTTGATGACTCTGC
Organism: Candidatus Peregrinibacteria bacterium; assembly: GCA_024762935.1. GTDB lineage: Bacteria > Patescibacteriota > Gracilibacteria > CAIRYL01 > JANTGK01. Next base: position 8,417 of record JANTGK010000015.1, read on the forward strand.
TTTTTTGACCATTCACTGCTCTGAGTGTAAACAGAGCCTCAGCGCCCATGTGTATGTGAATCTTTCTGATCCTGAAATTATTCGAGATTCTCAGCAGCACGAATCCGAAATTGCTGAAAATGAAATTGAATTTGCTCATACGATTCTTGAAAATCATACAGGGAGCGTTTCTAACCTTTTTACAAAACGAATATGAAATATTTTTTTGCTGGGCTTTTGTTTGTTTTTATTTTATCGGCGTGTGAAATGTTTACAAAGGATGACCTCAAAAAGACAGCCGATGATGTTCGTTTACAAACCGAGCAAGCAATAACAAAAGGAAAAGAGGCGGCAAACGAAATTAAAGAAGGAACCCTTCAGATTAAGCAGGATATCGAAACAAAAATCGATGACATCGATCAGGCGATGAAAGAGGTTTCTGAGGCAAAACAAGCTATTGATCGTATTTTTAATAGTTCGGTTCCAGATTCAATTTTTTCTTGTTCTACTGATGCAGACTGCATAGTTGTCGAGTATGAGGGGTGCTGCACAAATAAAACTTCTATCAATAAAGAAAGTCTTTCTCAGTACAATAAAAATCCAAGTTGGAGAAAAGATTCTGTGAACTGTTCTTCCGTAGAGTGCGGTGAGGTTCCACAGTCCGTGGTGGCAAAGTGCGTTTCAAATGCTTCTGGCATAAAGCAATGCACTGTTGTGGGTGGTGAATAAAGTGATTATTACGCTTTCATAAATTTTCTCACGTATCTGTTACAATGTGAGTTATTTGGGACGCAAAGCAAGACTATTCACAACTCTAACTGGGAGCTTGCATCATAATCGCCTACAGAAAAGACTTGATGTGCATCAAGAAGTGCTTCAATTTCTTTTATAAAATCATCCTTTATTCCTTCGAGAATAGGGGTTAAATCCCTGTCATTACATTTGGTTGAGAATTTTGAAAATACCGAAGGGTTCTTGCGATTGTCTCTTTCGTGAGGTAGTCATCGACATCAGAAACGACCGTTACAACAGGTGTGTGTGTTTCTGATATCTGAGACACTGCATGAGCACTAAGGGCATTCCAACATTTCTATTTTTCTAAAAATTCCTGAACCTGTTGTTTGAGTTTATCAGGTTGACTGTTTTCTTTATTGGCTGTGCCTAATACTTTGCTTCGTGACGTGTCCAGTATTTTGCCAAATCTCTTCCCTTCATCTCTTTCTTCCTCTATTTTTTTTGCATCGATTGTATCCATATGTAAAAAATAGGAGAGTGTTGTATCAGCTTTTATTTAATTGTCAAATAAATCTAATTTAAAATATTGCTTACAGGTGTAGGTCTTTTTATTGGAGATTTTTTTGCTCTCGTAGTACAGCGCTTCAGGGTGCAATCTTAATCCTCCATCTTTGGAATTTCAGTAATAAGACACCGTTAGTAATCCTGCTCTCTTTTGTTTCTTCGTATGCAACGTGTACTCCTTCTGGAGTTTTGAAACTTTGCACCTTTATGAAATGCTAAAATTGATCTACAGATATTGCTTCTCCTTTAATCCCATTGAGGCGAGGGGTTTTACAAAAATATCGAGTCCGAGGTATGCAAAGAGAATTTGTGCAATCCCGCACAGCATCGCCAGTATTAAGAAGAATATACTGCCGAATGCAACGGCGAGAAAAATAAAGAGTGTTGTGAGACCACCATAGACAAAAAATAGAGCCCGCTCGATGTACATCTGATCGAGTGGCCACTCGAGGCCTTTTTGTGCAGCACTTGTGGTTTCTTTTTTTTCTTTTTGTTGTTTTTTGATTTCGTCAAATATCGACATGATTCTCGTTAAAATTCCTCTTATTGTACCAAAAAAGAGTCAAAAGGGAAAGTAAAGATTCGCTCCCTTTTGTTATTTTCTTGTATGAATCCCTATCTTTCTGATTTGCGAACTCTTTATCAAAATTTTTGACGAATGCATCCATCTCTCTTTACACATAGTGTGAAAGATGTGTCAAAAAAACACTACTGAAATTCTTTTACCTTCTTTTTGAGTACTTCATCAGCAGAAACTCCAATATCTGGGTAAAAAACCTGCCCTAAGGCATGTATTTCGACAGGACATGAACCAGGATGTGTTAATAAAATAGCATGGAGTCGTTTGAGGTCGTCAGGTTTAAACCCTTCTCTGAGTGTAATCTTCCATGGATGTGTCTCATTTCCAGGACAAGGAGTTGCTTTTTTTAGTGGAGGAGAAGGTGCAGCAGGGGAATCACCACTGAGTTCACGGACCTTTCTTTCTATTTCAGAAAGAGGTTCCCATGTGATTTTATCAGCTATGACTTGCATTTCTCCCTGCCTGCTGTCTGCTTTTCCGTGAATCCAAAGCACAACATCTTCAATACCATGTGCCTCTGCTTGCGCGAGTGTTTCCGCAACGGATTCATAGGTTTTTGGGAAGACAGCGATTTCCAGTTTTCCTGTTGGATCTTCAATGCTTAATATTGCCATTTGTTTTTTTGTCTTCGTAATGATTTTTCGGTAACTCATGACAATTCCTCCGACCCTCACTTTTTTTCCTTTTTTTATGGCGAGTTTGCTGATGAGCGAACCACCGGTTTCAAAGAGTTTTTTTGCTTTTCTGAGGGGGTGGTCTGATACAAAGAGTCCGAGGATTTCTCGTTCCCAGGAAAGTCGCTGCGCATCACTAGCAGGGACAACCTCTGGAAGAGTGAGTTCATGTACACTTTCACCATCATCTTCACCAAAAAGAGAATCTTGCTGCTCATTGCTACTCGATTTATCAGCAGATTTGGCAAAATCAGTAATAAGTTTAATATTTTCTAGCACCTCATTTGGTTCAGCGAGACCAGCAAGTGCTCCTGCTTTTGCCAGAGCTTCGAGTGATTTTTTATTAATTGCTTTTGTAGGGCATCTGACAACAAAATCAGCAAATGAAGTAAATGGTCCTCCTTCTTCACGTGCAGCGACGATTCCCATAATAACGGAGTCTCCGACCCCTTTGATGGCGCCGAGTCCAAAACGGATTTTTCCTTCTTCGATGGCGGTAAAATTTGCATTCGATTCATTTACATTTGGAGGAAGAACTTCAATATTGATTTCTCGGCATTCTTCGATATCAATGATGACGCGGTCAGTATTATCACGATCTGATGCCAGAAGTGCCGTCATAAATGCTGTCGGATAGTTTGCCTTTAGAAAGGCTGTTTGGTAGGCAATCATGGCATATCCTGCGGCATGAGACTTATTAAAACCATAACCAGCGAATGGCTCGATGACATCATCAAAGATTTGAATGGCAAGTTTTTCCGAATGTCCTTTTTTTATGGCGCCGTCGATAAATTTTTCTCTCTGTGAGGCAAGTTCAGAGGCTATTTTTTTACCAATGGCACGCCGAAGAATATCAGCTTGTCCAAGAGTGAACCCACTAAAGACCTGGGCAATCTGCAAAATCTGTTCTTGGTAAATAGCGATTCCAAACGTTTTATTGAGAATCGGCTCCAGGCTTTTATGAGGATATTTTACTTTTTTCTTTCCGTGTTTTCCGTCGATGTAATCGGGAATCCACTCCATAGGTCCTGGGCGGTAAAGAGATACCATCGCGATGATGTCTTCCAGGTTCGTCGGTTTGAGTTGTTTCAGGTACCTTTTCATTCCGGCAGACTCTAGCTGAAATACTCCTGTACTCTGTCCAGCTGAGAGGAGTTTAAAGGCCTTTTTGCTTTCGAGGTCGATGTGGTCGAGATCGATGGTTTTATGATGGAGTTTTTTTATGACGTCCATCGTTCGCACGAGTATGGTGAGGTTTTTGAGCCCCAAGAAGTCCATTTTTAGGAGTCCGAGTTTTTCGATTGGCTTTGCAGAAAACTGGGTAATAATAGTCGAATCATCTTTTGGTGCCCGTTGGAGGGCGGTGTGGAGTGGCAGAGGGTCAGGGGAGATAACCACCGCACACGCATGGACAGAAACATGACGTACCGTTCCTTCGATTTTTGTGGCAATATTCCAGATTTCCTGAAAACGAGGGTCGTCTTCTAGTGCTTTTCTCAGATCTGGTGCTGCTTTGTGCGCTTGTTCGAGTGTGATTCCAGGTTGCTCTGGAATCAGTTTTGCAAAAGCATTCATATCGGTAAATCCGAGTCCAAGGACTCTTCCTACATCCTTAATAGATGCTCGAGCAGCCATGGTTCCAAAAGTACAAATCTGAGCAACACGATCTTCTCCGTATTTACCCCGAACGTAATGGAGGACTTCTTCACGGCGGTCATCAGGAAAGTCGATATCGATATCTGGCATGGAGACACGTTCGGGATTCAAAAACCGTTCGAAGAGGAGGTCATACCGAAGCGGGTCGATATTTGTAATGGTCAGTACATATGAAACAAGTGAACCAGCAGCACTTCCACGCCCTGGACCAACAAGAATATTTTTATTTTTTGACCATTGCACAAAATCAGCAACGATTAAAAAGTAGGCGGGAAAACCCATGTCATTGATTATCTTTAGTTCGAAGTGGAGTCGCTCAACGATGGCTTTCTCTCGATTATCTTTTGGCTCTTTTGGATTAAATCCATACCGCATTTCTGTTCCCTTTTCACAAAGATTCAAAAGGTAGCTTTCGGTTGTGTCTCCTTCCGGAACCGGAAAGGGAGGGAGGAGGTATTCTCCAAATTTTATTTCTACAGAGCATTGCTCAGCAATTTTTAAGGTGTTTTCGCATGCCAGGGGAATATCTGCAAAAAGGGCATGCATATCTTTAGCAGAGCGCATTGAGTAATCATCACCCATCATGGTGGCCCTCCCTGGATCATTTCGCTGGGCATTATTCTTTGCACAGAGAAGAATATCGTGTGCTTCGGCATCTTCAAGGTCGATGTAGTGACTATTGGCAGTGGCGACAAGAGGAATTTGAAGTTCTTGTGCATATGCAATAAGCTTTTCTTCCGTTTCTCTGAGACCTTGTTCAATGGGATGACGCTGGATTTCGATAAAAAGATCTTCCCCAAAGAGCTTTTTGTATTTTTTCATTATTTTTTTTGTTTTTTCTGGAACATCACCACCGAGAATCGACTGAATAATTTCTCCATGAAGCCCACCCGTCAGACAAATGATGCCTTCATGATTCTTTTCCAAAAGATCCCAATCGATTCGAGCATGATGAAAAAAACCAGACAGGTTTGCTTCTGTTGTCAGTTTGAGAAGATTTTCATAACCCGTATTATTTTTGGCGAGGAGGACGATTTCAAAACTTTTGGCATCAATGGGTTCTTTATCAATCCGACTCCGCGGTGCGAGGTTTGCCTGAAGGCCAACAATGGGAGTAATGTTTTCTTTTTTACACGCGACATAAAAATCTGCTGCTCCATGCATATTCCCTGAATCTGTAAGAGCCAAGGCGGTCATACCACTCTCTTTTGCTTTTTTTACCATTTGTGCCGGACTTCCGAGTGCCGAAAGTATCGAATACTGAGAATGGGAATGAAGGTGTACAAAAGAGGGGTTTGGCATTGCAAAGTGGCGAAATGTATTCTTAAAAAATGAGGAACGAAGGGAAAACCATTTTTACAGATTTTTCATTTTCGGGTAAGTTGATTTAATTTGGAGAGAGTCTAAAAATAATTGTATTCTTCTTGGCTTTTCTTGGGTGTACATTTCTTATCGAGTGCTTCCATCAGAAAAAATAAGAAAACACACTTTTAATATTGACATTTGCAAGAAAAAAATTAAAATGAATATGAATTTTTCACAACCATGACAAAGCTTGATGATTTATTTGGAGATGAAGGTCATCTTGATCGGGAAACTTTTGGTAATCAATATGGTATTGACATGGGTCTCACCCCTGGTGAAGAAGATTCATTAGATCCTGAAACTCTTACAGGGATGGTAGAAGATTCAAATCTTGAAACATACCTATCTACTCTCGGTGATGACCCGCGAAAAAACAGAGATTTAGATGCAGAGTTAGCGGCTTTGCGTTCAGAAATAGATGCATTTGCAGAAACAATTGTTCTTCCAGATGATTTTCAAGGTGAAGGTGAAGATGAACTCCTAGATCCAGTAGAATTTGATGGTACGATTCCTGATGGTGACTTTTATCTTGTTGAAGAAGACGATTAAATCGGGTTAGGTCTTATTGGTTAGATGTGTTGTACCGCTTCTGTTTGAAGGAGTGCATCCGAGAGATTTTTTCCATTGTAAGTGACTTCAGCGATGTAGCGAGCATACATGTCTCGTTTTGTTTTGCGCGTTTGAATAACAATCGTTGAATTATGAGGACAGAGCTTTTTGCCTACTGCCCGGGCATGTTTTGCTTTTCGTCGAACGTATGTAGAAGAGCCGTTCATTTCGGGGGCATTGATTCTTGCTAGACGAATCCGTTCTTCACGAAAGGTGTAAAATCCAAGATCAATGAGGACCAAAAGGGTGTCGCCGTCGACCCATCTAATGAGTTTTGCTCTGTATGTGTACAAAACGAAGAGAAAAAAAAGAATATTTTTATCAAAAACCTGTAATTTTATATTTTATTTTACATATATATTCTATCAATTCTGCAGAAGAAAGGCAAATAGTATGTATGAGTTCTGTTTTACCCTTAGCTGAGAGAAGAACTCCGAATTTTACTGTAAATATGAATTTAAAATTACAGGTTTTTTGTGGATTTCATTTTTCGTACTTTTCTCATATCTCTTTTTCAAGGAGTCTTCTGGTAATCATTTATTGTTCCATGTTCCCTGTTCCGTGTTCCATAATTTAAAACATTCCCATTTGTTCAACAGGGGGTGCTGGAGGTCCAAATATCTTTTTTGCACGGCTGATGAGGTTTTGAGAGCCTATTTTTTCTAAATATTCTGTAAGGCTTTCTGGCATTGTCTTGCACATTTGACCATTTTCTTCTGCATACCCCTCTATTTCGAGGTCTCTGTGAAGAGTCGCCATGCGTTTAGTCAGGAGTGCTTGTTCAGCGTATTGTTTCATGAGTTCTCCCGGCTTCCCCTTGATTTCATCAATATGTTCGAGTGCATTTTCAACGGTGTCAAAGCAGCTAAGGATTTTTTTCGCCCCCACAGGGCCGATTCCTGGTACACCGGCAAGTCGGTCACTACTGTCGCCGGCAATAGCCTTGTAGTCTGCTACTCGATTTGGAGGAACTCCCATTTTTTCTATGACAGCCTCGGAATCCATTTTTTTTGGCGGTTTTCCGCCATTTTGGGGCATGAGGACAAACACATCATCTTCAACAAGTTGGAGAAGGTCTTGGTCAGCAGAAAGTATGAGCACTTCTGTGTTTTGTTGATGTCGAAATTTTTCTGCTACGGTGGCAATAATATCGTCAGCCTCAAAGGTTTCTTTGCTCAACAGTGGTATTTTCAGTGCTGTAGTAAAAAACTCAAACACCGTGGGAAGCTGCATGCTCAGTTCTTCTGGCATTTCTGGTCTGCCGGCTTTGTATCCTTCGATCTCTTTGTGTCGAAACGTTGGTCCTTTGAGGTCTCTCGCCGCGAAGACAAGGTCTGGCTTTTCATTTCCTAAAAGAGAAAATACAACAGAGGTCACGCCATAAATAGCGTTACTGGGAGTACCATCTTTCATAGTAAAATGGCTTGGTACTGCATAGAAAGCCCGAAAGAAGAGATTAGCTACATCAATTAAGAGCACTTTTTTCATAATTTACTTTGAAATAACATAAATTGTGGTCAAGCTCATAGAGTGGAAAAAAGTCCATTTTTGCTCTACAATGAAGGGAAACATCAAATTTTAAAACAAAATGATTGAGAGCCTTCCCGGTGCGGCCTACGATAATAAAATTTACGCAAAATTTTCGAAAAATACTATCGAAAAAAAATTGCAGAACAAAGAGGAATTCTGTGAGGAGTTCTCGCTGACATGTGATAAACGCCAAATGTTGATTGGAGTTGTCAGTGAACTTTCAACAGACAATGGTGCAAATCTCTTGCAGGATATCTTGCCAGGTATTGCAGCATTAAATATTTGTTTAGCTGTTCGCGGTGTTGGTACAGAAAGATTTCAAAAGATAGTTGGTGATTTTGCTCAAGAAAATCCCGGAAAAGTAGCAATCGTAGGAGATGGGAATGATGCCCTTCGAAAAATTTTTGCGGCCTCTGATGTCTCATTCTTTTTTAACAGTGGCGTAGAAAATGAAAATTTAGCAAAATCTGCCCTCGCATATGCCGCTTTGCCCATTGCACCAGTATCTATGAATCATCTCATAGAAGATTACAATCCAAACCAAGAGTCTGGAAACGGATTTGTATTCGAAGATGAAAACATGTGGTCAGCTTTTGCTGCTCTTGTACGATCTAATGAAAATTTTAAGTTCCCGTACGACTGGAAAACCATTCAAAAGAGTTCTCTTGGAAATTAAAACATTGACATTTTTTAGAAAGAGAAGTACTGTGTGGTACTTTTTTTCAAACAATGACTGAAGTGCCTGACAAGGAATATGGTCAATTTATGGATCTTGGAAAAGATGGAGTATTCCGTTGTAACGAATCGCCTGATTATTCCCCGTGTTCACCTAAAACGCACCAAATAGTTAAATCACTAAGAGGTGGGCCATCTACCAAGAATATGAATGCTTGCTTTACTTGTGCTCAAAATATTCAAAATAAATTTAATGATGTTTTATCAGGTTTTCCTGATGTATTTGATAAGAAAAAGAATACCAGTATCAATAAAAATTTGCCGGAAGAAGCGGTAAAAGATGAAAGCCGTGAAAGAGAAAAATATTATTTGAGTGAGGAAGATTACAACGTATTAATGACGATGTTTACGGAAAATTTCATTAGGAGTAGTAAAAGTGGCTTGGAAAAAGTAGATGTAAGAAGACAAATGGTACGACATATCAATAGTCTTTTGAAGACTTATCCTTCAAATATTCCACTACATGAGCTTGTCAATGTATTTTCATATTTTCGGGGTTCAGTAAAAAATGTACGAACACGAGCAAAAGAGCAATTCCAAAAGCTAAAAGTAATAAAAGAGGATTAGGAGTAAAAAGAGATAAGGTTCTCGTAAGAACTATGAGCATGTAATGTTCAAAAGCAATTTTGGTGACTTTTCTTCGGAAAATATTTTCGAAATGCTAATATATTACCATATTTTTATTTGCCGCATGGATTTTCATTCTCATATTACGTTTGCTGAGGGGTTTTGGGAGCGAATGAGATCATCAGATGAGAGACATGTACATGTCGTGATGATTGCCACGAAACCAGATATTATTAAACAAGCACCAGTGTATCATGCGCTGAAAAAGAGGGGAGCTCTTGTGGTCCTTGCTCACACTGGTCAGCATTATGATTTTAATCTTTCGGGAGGAATGCTGAAGGAATTCGGTTTAGAAGTTGACTTTAATCTTGGTATCTCAGGGGCATATTATGAAAAAGTTTCACAGGTTATTGCTCGGCTTGGGAGTATTTTTACTGAATTAAAGAGTCTTGAAAAAATTCCAGTGCCGTACATTCATGGTGATACCATGACAGCCATGGCTGCTGGAAATGCAGCCTATTCGTGCGGAATTGCATGTGTTCACAATGAGGCAGGGATTCGGACCTTAACCCCAAAGAAACAGTACTACAAAAAATTAGCTAAAGAAGTAAACGAGGGGAATGTAACAGAAGATATTTTGGAGTGGTGGATTGCTCTTCATTCAGAATCTAATAATTTTGAAAAAGGTTCTATGGAGCCGAACCCAGAACAATTTAATACACGCTGTAGTGAACCTGCCTCAGGAATCTTTTTAGCACCTGTAGAAATTACGAAGCAATTTTTAGGAGAAGAAGGGTATTCGGAAGAGCGTATTTTTGTCGTTGGAAATTCTGTGGTAGATGCTACGCGAGATGTTTTAAAAGGAGCAGAAAAATCCACCATCTTCGAAAAATATCCACTCCTTCAAGAGGGGGCGATTCGATTCTGTATTCACCGTCGTGAGAACTGTGAAGACGAAACTCGATTTAAAGCGATTTTTGAGGGTATGAAACAATGCGTTGATGCTGGTATTCCAACGCTTCTCATTTCACTTTTTGCGACTGAAGCAGCAATCGATCGATTTGGTTTGCGAGAAGAAATGAACCGGCTGAAAGAAAAAGAGAATTTTATCTATTCAGAAGTCTGGCCATATTACACCGATGTCATCGCAGCAATGAAAGCAGCTGCATGTATTGTCACTGATTCTGGGTCAATGCAAGAAGAGTGTAATGAGCTTGGAGTTCCATGTGTTACGTTGCGATTTGGAAGTGATCGGGGAGAAAGTTTTTTTGCAGGAGGAAATCTTCTCGCTCCGCCAATATCTGGTGATTTTATTGCCGCCCTCGTGCAAAAAGTAGTTTCTGAAAATCTTTTGAGAGATGGCAAAAAGATTTATGGAGAAAACGTCTCAGAAAAAGTGGTCAATACAGTGCTTTCCGTTTTGGAAAAAAATGAAAACATTTTGATGAGGGAAGAGGAGCGGATATTCGGAAACGAAGATTGAATATTGAAGAGAGAATGGAAATTAAAGAAGAATGTCCTGTAGTTTAAACATGTTCAGAGTATGTATTTATTCCATTAAAAATTGAGATGTATTTTAAAATTTAGAATTTAAAATTATCAGGCCATCTTCATTCATTTGACTTTCGTCTTCCGTAATTCGTAATTCTTTTCCTCTTGTACTGCTTTTGGGAATGCCCAAATGGCACTTAAAATTCTTTTTCCTCGGACTCGAGGCTCAAGAAGGAGTCTCCAGAGCCATTCAAAACCCGTAATACGAAAAATTTTTGGTGCTCGTTTTTGTTTTCCAGCGATAAAATCAAAGCTTCCTCCCACACCAACAGCAAGGCGAATATTGGGGAGCTTTTTCAGATTTTTATCAATCCAAAATTCTTGTTTTGGTGCTCCAAAAGCAACAAAGAGAACCTTTGCTCCTGAGTCATTTATCTTTTTTACAATTCGAGCTTCATCATCGGGCGTGGACCAACCAGAGTCGGTTCCGACAATGTGGTTTCCAAATTTTTTTACACAGGTAGCACAGACTTCTTCGGTTGATCCGAGGAGAAAAACAGGTTGCCGTGTTCGCTGACAAAATATGCGAAACATATCAGAACCGCAAATTCGTTCGGGGAGAAATTTAGATTTTTGACGAAAAGCAAATGCAAGAAGAGAGAGAAATCTTCCCTTTTTCTGAGAATGTAAATAATCAGCTGCCCATAGAATACCCATTCCATCCGCAATAGAGATATCTGCTTTGCTGAGAACATGACGGTACGCAGGGTTATTTTTGGCGAGCATACAAATTTCGGGGTTTGGAGTGGTGGCAAATGTTTGGGTGTCACTTTGCGCGGCTTCATAAAATTTCGTGAGCGCTTCTGAAAACGTAAGAACATCAAAGGGGACAGAAAGAACCTCTATTCGCTTTGGTTTTTTTGCAAAAAAACAAATGTTATTTCCCATGTTCCAAGGGGCTTTTTTTCCATGGACAACGCTAAAAATATCAATATCCTCAAAACCCGATTTCTGTAAGAGTTTCATGAGGGTTTTTTGTGTAAACCGATGGTAGAGTCGAGGGATTTTTTTATCTCCCCAGGGAATAACGAGATCATTTGTATCCCAAAATGGCAAAACACCACGAAGGGCAGCATTTTTTTTCGCCCTTTTAAATTGTTTTTGACTGAGGTTCCAGGCCGTTCCATACACAACACCTCCTGGTCGGAGAACCCGAAAACACTCAGAGAGAGTTTTTTCTCTGGCATGGTTTGTTCGCAAATGAGGAATACTTGCAAAGCTCGTAATAGCATCAAAACTCCGATCAAGAAAGGGGAGTTTCTCCATTGGAGAAACAACAAAATTTTTCCCTGGATGAAGGTTTTTTGCAGAGTTTATGATATTTGCAGAAATATCGAGCCCTGTTACTTGAGCACCGACATCTTCAAGAAGACCAAAAGCACGACCATTTCCGCATCCAATATCAAGAATCTCAGGTTTTTTTCCACTCTTTGTGAATTCTTTTTGGAATATTTTTTGAAAGGCAGTCATTTCGGCCCAAGGTTTTTTTCGTGTCTGAGAAAACTCTTCTGCAAAGAGATTGTAATCTGTCTTTTTTGTAAGCCAAAAGGGGATATGCCTCCAATTCATATGGAAAGATTAACGGAATAATTAAAAATTTAGAATTAAAAATGACGAATGTATTGAGAGTGACTTCTTAGTAAATATCTCAGAACACTACATTCTCCCTTCAATATTCTTCTCTAAAAGAAGTTTTCCCAAATAATCGGCTTCAACATTTACCAAATCACCTTTTTGAAGAGTGCCAAGATTCGTAACCTCTAGTGTATGGGGAATAACAGCTATTTCGAACATCTCATCACTGGCTGATGCAATAGTAAGAGATATTCCATTTATGGTGATTGACCCTTTTTCTATTACAAACGGTGCAATTGTTCTCGGAAGAGAAAAAACGAACCGCTCACCATTGCCTTCTTTTTTTCGGTTGACACACTCAGCGGTTCCATCGACATGTCCGAGCACGATGTGCCCTTCGAATCGACCATTTGCGGGCATGGCTCTTTCAAGGTTGACTACACACGCGGTCGAAAGATTTGTTCTCGTAAATGTTTCTGGAACGACATCAAAGGTCATTGAATCGGAGTCAAACCGAACAATACTCAGACATGCACCATTTACAGCAATTGACTGACCAATGGTGAGCTGAGTAAAAATTGTAGGTCGCCTGAGAACAAGTGACCCCTCATTACAATTGAGTACTTTTGCCGTTGATTCTATGATACCCGTGAACATGCCTTTACTGTGCCAGAGGCATTTCTCAAGAGCTAGGGTTTACAAAAAAGATTACTTGACAAACTACTAGATAATGGGTTTAGTATCTATCTTTTCCACCTCTTTTGAAGAGAAAGAGTACATTTTTTAAAAATACCGAGAAAAAAAGAAGAAACGAAAAATGAAAAAAAACAAGAGATTTGTCAGCCCCAAGAGGCATCTATTCCCAGCTCCTTGAGAGCCTCGGTGATATCTCCTCTATTATCAAATCTTATTCAGGGAGCAAATATGATTAATTCATTTACACAAGTGATAAAAATAAAACTCATGACAAATAAAATGGCAATACAAATACATCTCTCCGACGGGAAAAGAGAGGAAGAGAGAAAAATTAACTTGACAAAAAAATAGAACAAATGCAAAAATCAACTCATCATCAATTCAGATGAAAAGTCGTCTTCTCTTCGAAAGTTTTCTTTGCGAATGGGAGCACTCCTCACCAGGAGAGATTATTTTCTCAGTGTAAAGGAGGTATTCACAAGGTGTTTTACAAAAAACGCTTTCTCAATATCTCACTTTCCATTGGAAAGGAATCCCTTCCCCCCCTGGAATCTCGGTGGCATTCGTGCCACCGCTTTTTATTATGAGAGTTTTTTCCCCACCGGAAAGTCCCGAAGAATATGAGAGATACGCCCAATAGGGAGTCCAATAATATTTTGATAATCACCGGTAATCCGTTTGATAATCTTCTCCATTGCCTTCCCCTCAATACGGAGGGCACCGGCAACATGTTCCCATTCACCAGAATGAAGAATATTTGTAACATCTTGAGAACAAAAATCATTGTACTCCACATATGATGTTTCATTCCCAGAAACAAGGTGCTCATCTGAAATAAGGCAAAAACCAGTAATGACTTTTTCTGTCTTTCCGCATTTGTTTTCAAGCATGTGCTGTGCATCTTCTCTGTTTTTTGGTTTTCCATAAATACTATTATTCTCGTCGACAACAAGTGTGTCAGCAGCAAGAATAATGTTGCCATGCTTTTGCGGAGGTAGAGCTTTTGCTTTTTGTATTGCGAGTGATTCTGCATTTTCTTCTGGACTGAGTTTTGGGTTCATAATCTCATCAATATGAGATGGCTGTACTACAAAATGAAATCCATATTCCCGTAAAATGGCAGATCTTTGAGGGGAACTAGAGGCAAGAATGATTTGATGGTACAAACAATTAGTAGAGTGGTTCACGAGGGGCTGGGGAAGGGGAATTTATTGGGAAGCATAATATCAACATATGCAATAATACCAAAAATAATAAGCCCCAAGACGATAAGAACAACATCAAAAAAAGGAAATTTAGATTTTTCATCGTCATCGTCATCGTCATCATTCTCAATTTCATCATCTTCAGAATACTTCATGCTCAGTGAAAGACGTAAACTCGTCATCGCATACAGAATTCCAAATAAAGCAAGCGGGAGATCAGCCAGTCGAAGAAAGATTTCAGATTCTAAAGGGTAATAATTATTACGCCAACACAGGAAAGATACAATGAGGCCGACTCCAGTAACAAGGAAAAAAAATTCAGAGATCCGGTTAAGATTGGTGATAAATTTCATTGCAAATGACTATTCTTTTTTATTTTCGCATAATTAAGCTGACAAATTCTACTTTTTTCTCTTTCAGAAATTTGAGAACATTTAAAAGATGAATATTACACGAATTATTGCCGTTTTCAGTCTTATTACCTCTGTTGGAATTTTTGTATTTTGGCTTTCGCTACGAATCCCTCTTCCAAACGATCTCCTCTCACAAAACTATGGTCAGCATTTTGTCGATCGGTATGGAGATACTCTTTCGATAACACCCTCGGTTGAGGGACAATATGTACTCCCTGCTGCTGATTATTCAGAAGTATCTCTTTCATTTATCGAGGCTATTCTTTCTGTAGAAGATGACAATTTTTTTGCACATGGTGCAGTTGATGTGCCAGCGACAATTCGTGCATTTTTTCAGAATATCTTTGCAAGACGTGTCGTTTCGGGTGCCAGTACCATTACACAGCAGTTGGCAAAAAAAATATTGCACAATACTGATCGGACGTTTACGAATAAATTCCGTGAAATTTTATTGGCACAAAAACTCGAAGCGCAATTTTCGAAAGTAGAAATATTTAACATGTGGGCTAATTGGGCACCATTTTCTGCAAACATTGTGGGAATTAATGCTGCATCTCAGTATTACTTTCGAAAGCCTCCGGCTCTTCTCTCTTTAGCACAGTCTGCATATTTAGCCGGTATTCCAAAAAATCCTACTCGTTATTCACCCAAAAAAAATCCTATCTCCATGCGTGAGCGGCAGCGATTTACCCTCGGGAAAATGTTGGAAAACAATTTTATTACCGATGATCAGTTTACCGAAGCAATGGCAGAAGAGATTTCACCACATAAAACGCCGCCTCCTTCACGACTTACTCATCTTATTTCATATTTAAGACAATATGTATCTCATCAGTCATATGTCCAGCTAACAATCGATCTCGGGTTACAAGAGAAAATAGAGGCAGCAATCAAGAGGCATTTTATCTTTTTACAAGATCATAATGTCCATAATGCTGCAGTCGTTGTTATTGAGAATAAAAATGGAGCGGTGCGTTCATATGTGGGGAATACAAATCTTTCTTCTCAAAAATATTCAAATCAGGTCGATATGCTCCGTTCGTTCCGACAAGTGGGGTCAACTCTAAAACCTTTTGTGTATTACCTTGCCTTTCGAGATCTTGATTGGACCCCCGATACACCAGTGCTTGATGAACCAGTCTCTTTTCAAACATCACTCGGAACCGAGTATTCTCCAAAAAACTTCGATCTCAAATATCGTGGGGAAATCACTGTTCGAGATGCCCTTGCTCAATCACGAAATATCCCTGCCGTAACAACACTTTCAAAAGTTGGGGAAGAAAAATTTACTCAGTTATTATCTTCTCTTGGTGTTGAGTTTTTACTCAGAGACAATGACTCAGGTCTATCTGCAGTGCTCGGATCATCAGAAATTCGCCTTTTGGATCTTGCAAAACTCTACACCATTCTCGCTCGAGAAGGAGAAGATGTCTATTTTTGTTATGTTGGATATTGTCCTGAACTAAAAGGGGAACAGGTTTTGCAGAGAGAGTTTGTCCTCGAGCTCATAGACATTCTCTCAGATAATACTGCACGAATTCCGGCTTTTGGTGAAAAATCACCATTTGCATTCTCTTTTCCTGTCGCAGCGAAAACAGGGACAACCCGAAATTTTAGAGATAACTATGCCGTCGGTTTTACGACGGAGTTTACCGTTCTTGTTTGGGTTGGAAATGCAGATGGAAGTCCTATGAAAAATGTATCTGGCATAACTGGTGCAGGGCCACTCTTTCACGATGTTATGATGATTATTTCTGATATGTCTTCATCAAAAGCGTTTGAAAAACCAAAAAATCGTTCTGGACAGTCTCAAAAAATATCTACACTTCGCATTCTCTCTCCTCTTGCTCATTCTCAGTTTGATATTGATTCGAGTCGACCACTCAGTGATCAAAAGATATCTCTCCGAAGTACACTCGAAGCTGATTTTTTTATAGATGGCATGAAAATAGGTACTGGAAAAGAAGTTTTTTGGACTCCAAAAAATGGTCGACATACACTTACTCTTAGAAGGGGAGGGGAACAGGTCAAGAGTGCATTTACCGTTGGGGAGTAAAGGGGGCTATTGACAAAAATAAATTCAACAGGATAAAGTTATGCAGCTAGACCCCGCTCGTCTCTGGATTTACACCCTCTAAGCTATGGTGTTTATCTGTTAAAGAGAAGATGCAAATGCATGGTACCCCGACAATGGGAGTACTAAGCGGTCAGGTTGGCTATTGGAATCAGTCCAATAGTCTGTAAACCCCACACAATTGTGGAGGCCTGAAAAAACCCAATCAAAAGAGGAGAGAATATCGTGTCGATGAAGGCCCAAAACCTGTACGACTTCAGCCGGTTCCCGTTCGAACAAGGACGTCTCTGATGAATGGGAACCGAGAGTATGTCGCACGTTCAAGAATGAACATGTAACGTGCGTAGAGGAGTAGCGCCCTTGAAATCATATTCTCAGGGAAAATAATTTCCCGCGGGGGCAGAGCAATCTGCCCCCTTCACTTTAAACCGTCTACAAATGTTAGAGGCCTCATCAAGAGTATCGCGCAAAACATCTCCATTTGTCTGGAATCCAGATCAAAAACACCAACTCTATGCTGATGCCCTTTGTGCTGATCTTGCTATTCAGACTTTAGAAAATGAAGAAAATGAGATTATTCTCTCTGGTGATGCCAAAAGAATCGGCAAAACCATATCTCTTGACTTAGATATGTACGAAGATCAAAAAAGCAATGTATTAGCCATTCAAACTCGAGTACTACTTTCAGGAAGAGAATCTCCATTAGTTTACAATTTTTTTGACCTCCCAGATCCTTTTATAATTCGTGGAGAAATACAATCTGTTCTCAGTAATACACAAGGAGTGAGGTATCGAATCATGCCTGATGTTCCAGAAAACAACAATTACGATTTCTTGAGAATGACGCCTGATAATTTTCGAGACATCCATACAAGAAAGCGAGAACTCAAACTGCTGCTTGATACAATCAGTACCCCTGAAGACCTCCCTTTCCCAGCTCAAAAGTTCCTTTCTGGTGATTTTCAAACAGAGATTCCTGATGGAACTAATCTGGAGAGATTAGACTCTCTCGATGATGATCAAAATCAGGCATACGGGAGAGCAATGCTGGGTGAAAAGTATCCAATACTCATGATTCATGGGGGACCAGGAACCGGAAAAACTCGGACAACAGCTGAAATCATCAATGGTATCCTAAAGGGGCATGAAGAGAGGGGTCAAAAAGTACTTCTCCTTTCTCATTCACATAAAGGGGCTCAAGTACCAGCACTCAAGTTGCAAGAGGTAGCCAATAAAAAATGGGTACAGAGCCGAACACATGTCGCTGGTAATCGGCCAGATAAGGTTGACTCTCGGCTTCAGAAGTGTCGCATAAAAAGAGGCCTTCCGAGATATCCGCAAGAAGTCCTTGATGAAATCGACGCCATGACAGAAGAAGAAGCACTGAATTGGTATTTTCCTGATTATGTCGAATTTGATAGATTTTCTGTACCAGAGCATCTTGGATATTTAAATTTTAAGAGAGAAGACAGAATAAAAACTGCAAAATGGGCTGAAAAAAAATCAATATTAGGGCCTTACGACACAGCACTTGGGAAAAAAGAGAAAAAAATCCATGAAGATTTAAAAAAAGGAGGGGTTGTTGTTTCTACATTCGGAAACCTCTTGAGAGACAAAATACTTGCAGGTATCGACTTTGATGTGGTTATTGTTGATGAGGCCACTCGCATGAGGTCTCCTGAGCTCATGATGGCACTAAAAAAAGCAGGAAAACAAATCATATTCATTCTCGATCCAAAACAACTCGGAAACATTCCTCTTGAAAAAAAAGAGAGGACTCTTCTTGCAGAAAACCTCAGTAATCCACAAGGGATACAATCAGAAACCCGTGAACAAATAGAAATCATATTTGAAAAATCGGATGCACAGCAGATTATTGAGAACATAGAAAAAGGACCTCTCTCAAATGTAATTTTAAATGCTAAGGAGCCAGAAAAAGAACTCCCTTATGTATTTTTAGGGAATAATCGGCGATCACTCCCAAATATTACACACGTATTAAGTGAGCTTATTTATGATGGAAAACTAAAAGCCGCACGAATCCCACAAGAAGGAGAAGGGGAGGGGCTTGTAAAGTGGTTTGATACAAAAAACCTCGGAACACGAGAACAATCTACTGGAAAATCGAAGAAAAATGTAAAGGAAGCAAAACGAATTGCAAAAAAAGTACATGGACTGCTGATGAGAAAAAATAACCCCATATCGCCAGAAGATATTGCTATTATTTCTATGTATGGTGCGCAGAGTCAGAGAATATTGAAGGAATTTCGGTACCTCCAAAAAAGTCCAAGCAAAAGAAAAAATGACCTCTACGAACGACTAAAAAAGAGTATTTCTACTGTTGATGGTTTTCAGGGTGATGAGCGAAGATTTGTTTTTGTATCTCTTACCCGAAGCAATGAAGAAGGGCACATTGGCTTTCTCCAAGAACAAGAGCGTCTTGGTGTTGCTATTGGGAGAGCACAAGAGCAGCTCAATATTTATGGAAACTCTGATACAGTCGTTAAAAATAATCAGAACAAAGAGTCAGCAGAGCTCTTCTCGCATCTTTCCCAGTTGGTTGAAAAATACGGAGACCGTATCGAGCTCAGGAAATAGATTTTCCTTGAAAGAGAGAAATCTTTTTGCGAGAATACGGTAAATTTTTTAATTTTCATGCCAGATCAAAACAATATTTTTCATGCCATTGAAGCCGGAGATAACCTTCCGGAAGAGGTAAACATTATTATCGAAATCGCAGAGGGGAGTCGAGTCAAGTACGAATATGAGAAAAAGCACGGAACCATTTTTGTAGATCGATTCCTTCATACTCCAATTCCATATCCATTTTCATATGGGCTTATTCCTAAAACGTGGAATGATTTCGACAACGACCCACTCGACGCGGTAGTGATTGCCAATGAGCCACTTATTCCAGGGTGCGTTGTGCCATGCCGAGTAATCGGAATGCTTTCAGTAGATGATTGTGGTGAGCGAGATGATAAGATTCTTGGTGTCCCAACAGGGGATCCATACTTTTCACATATTAAAGAGTTTGGTGACCTCCCAAAAAAGAAACGAGAAGATATTGAGTATTTTATGACCCATTACAAAGACCTCGAAAAAGGAAAAACGGTAACAGTAAAATCTTGGGACGATGCAGCAACTGCTGAACAATTCATCACAGAGTGTATTGCGTGTTACGGGAAAAAATATAGTTAAGCTTTCTTTTCACTTCCGCAAGAATTCTCTCGCGCTATTTTAGCGCACTTTCTAAATTTTTGGTGTCAATATATTTACCAAAAGAATTAGAATTCAAAAGTAAGAGATGCCATTTTGGAAAATTCTGCTCGGGTTACGGGGTCATTGGGAGCAAATTTTCCATACAGAAAATAAGAAAAATCACTCTTGGGAAATCCATTCACAATTCCTGCTTCTTTTGCCCGCGTAGTAAACTCTGCCTGCCATGACTGAGCAGGAACATCAGAAAAAGAACTCTTTCCTACATACTCTTGGGGTTGTTAAAAATGGTGGGTGGTACAGGATATTCTCACTCGAACACTTCATTTCATTCAGTATTCGAACAAAAGGGTTTTGCTTATCATTTTTATTTTTTCCTACGTCCAAAAATTTAAATGATATTCTTCGTTTCGTTTTTTTACAAAAGACACTTCACTACGAAGCGCAAAACTCGCA
>JANTGK010000016.1 GCA_024762935.1 Candidatus Peregrinibacteria bacterium
TACAAAGCTGCAAATTTATGAGCTACCAGCAAGAAACAATACACAGATGGAAGAGCAAAAAACTGAATTTTTGGTGTTTTATACATTTATAGTTAGAAATTATTTTCACATTACAAAATTAAAAATTGGCACCCCTTCCTCTCATCTATATTCAACATTCTCTCCTCTCTATATTCTATATTCCACCCATTCTCTTTTCATGAAATAAAAATCTCAGTATTCTACTCCCGAACATTATGAACAATATGTCGTCATCAACTCTTTTTATCGGCGCAGGAAACATGGGAAGTGCTCTACTAGAGGCAGGAATAAACGCAAAAGTACTCCTGCCAG
Organism: Candidatus Peregrinibacteria bacterium; assembly: GCA_024762935.1. GTDB lineage: Bacteria > Patescibacteriota > Gracilibacteria > CAIRYL01 > JANTGK01. The sequence continues at coordinate 334 of JANTGK010000016.1, forward strand.
AAACAACATATGTTATCGATTCACATCCCGAAAAAATGGAGATACTCAGAAACAAACTCGGAGTTCAGTGTGGGAATCCCGGTAATTGTAAAACCATTTTTCTCGCGGTAAAACCCCAATCGTTGGCCACAGTTTTTCCTGTGAAAACTGCTTCAGGCGCGCTTCTGATTTCAGTACTCGCAGGAACCTCATCTGCAACACTGGCACAATACTCTGGAATCTCCCGTATTTGTCGAGTGATGCCAAACACTCCGGCACTCATTAACAAAGGAGTATCAGGAATATTTTTTTCTCCGTCTCTCACAGAGAAGAACAAAGAATTCTGTCGAAGTATTTTTTCTGCATGTGGAAAAGTAGTAGAAGTCAATAATGAAAACGATATACATGCCATTACTGCCATATCTGGATCAGGTCCAGCATATTTTTATCAATTCACTCAGGATCTTATTCTTGCAGGAGAAAAAATGGGACTCTCAAGAGAAGTTGCAAAAATCATCGCAGAAGAAACATGTATTGGGTCTGGAGCCCTGCTCGACACATCTGAAGAATCAGCAAAACAGCTCCAAAAAAAAGTAACTTCCCCTGGAGGTACAACTCAAGCAGCCATTCAAACATTTAAAAATATGAATCTACAACAAATAGTAGAACGTGCCGCCTATTCTGCATTCAAACGAAGCAAAGAACTCGGAACAGAGTAGTGAAGCCTTCACTACAAAAAAATATTTTCATCAAACGTTAAAACAGATATGATTATTCATATATCTTCATTATGAAATCACTTATTATTGTCGCTCACCCCAGCTCAAAGGGATTCTCTCATCAAATTGCTAAAAAGTACCTCGAAGCAAAAGGTGATTCTGAAATTATGAACCTTTATGATCAGCAATGGGAGCAACCTTTCCTGCGTTTTGAGGACTCAAAAATAATGCCCCCAGATAAAAAGAGAGAGAGTATCCAACAAAAGATTTCTCAGGCAAAAGAACTCATTTTTATTTTTCCCCTTTGGTGGGGGTTTATGCCAGCAATACTAAAGAACTTTATCGATCAAAATTTTACTTCGGGCTTTGCCTTTGAATATAAAAATCATAAACCAAGAGGGCTTCTTACGGGAAAAACTGCACGAATTTTTATCACTTGTGATGCACCCAAGTGGATGTATGGACTTTTTCTGTTTCCCTTTAACAGAATTCTCAAAACAATGGTATTGGGATTTTGCGGCGTACAGGTGCAATCCATTGATATTTTTGATAAAAAGATAGGGCGATCTGATAATGAACTTCTTTCATTTCTGAAAAAAGTAGAAACATATGCAAAAAAATCGTAAGAGGAAGGGTCATGTCTGGCATTCTTTCTAAAAATATGATATAATGACCAGATATGTCTTTCAAAAGAATGAGTAACAATGAGAATAATATTATGATCAAAGAAGAGTTAAAAAATAATCACTTTCGGGTTTCTATATTTGGTTCTGCTCGTATTCGAGAAGGGGATGAGAGGTATGACCATGTATTTGACCTCGCGAAAAACATTGCCCACCATGACATAGATATCATTACCGGAGGAGGGCCAGGAATTATGGAGGCTGCCAATGCAGGTCATCATGCTGGAAGAAATGGTCATGACTCCCACTCAATCGGAATGACTATTCAACTTCCTTTTGAAGAATATGTAAACGGATACCTTGATGTTCATAAGCACTTTAAAAAATTCTCCAATCGACTTGATTATTTTATGGCCCTTTCTCATGTTGTTGTTGTGATGCCAGGAGGAATCGGGACATGTCTTGAACTTTTTTATACATGGCAACTTACTCAAGTAAAACACATGTGTCGCATACCAATTATTCTTCGTGGAGAAATGTGGGAGGGACTTATTCGATGGGTAAAAGAAGAACCACTAAGAAAAGGATTTATCAGCCCGGAAGATATGGACAATATTTACATTGCCAATAACAATAAAGAGGTTATGAAAATTCTTATGAACTACTATGAAAGATGGAAGAATCCAGAGAATATAGATTGCAAAAAAAAATACACGCTAGAACCCCTTCAAAAAAAAGAGAAATAACCTTCTGAAATAACTTGTACAGGAACTATTAGAGACTCATAGTGAAAATTCTCAAGTATGAATAAGAAAAGAGTGTTCTTTTCATTCTGAAAAATTTTAGGCACAATGATTGAGATTTATCTGACTCTTTGTCTTTCCGAAAAACATCATTAAAATCACGGCAAAGAAAGAAAAAGATTCTTTCCTTTGGGAAAAAAATAGGTATTGCGGGGACGCTGATTATTGGTATGGCCTTTCTTCTCCCAAAAGCAGCATGGAATACACTTGGCAAAAAAAAACATTCATCCCGACACATTAAACTGCGAATATTTTTTGGCATCGTCTTTGTCTTTTTAGCACTCTTTATTGGTCTTCTTTGGACAGATTCAGGGAAGCAAGCCGGGAAAGACATGGTGAAAGATGCTATTTTTGCACTTGGGGCTGATCTTCCAAAAGATAAGAATGGCTTTACAAATTTTCTCATTCTTGGTTCTGGTGGCGGAGAATCTCACTCTGGAAAGGGACACAAGCTCACAGATTCTATTATGATCGTTAGTGCAGATATTGCTGGAAGAAGCGTCGTCATTGCCTCTATTCCACGAGATCTTTATATCGAGACCAAACATGTTCGTGGGCGAATCAATGAAATTATCCGAGATGAATCACAATATTTCCTAAAGGACATCAAACACGTACCAGAAAATGCTGCAATGCTCAAAAGCCTCTCTGGCATGGAGCACAAGAAATTTATGTGGAAACTTGAAGCCCAAGCAGATGCACTGGCCACAGAAGTTATGCGAAAAAAAATTGAAGAAATCTTTCAAATGGACATCCACAGAACTGCCCGTATCGATTTTCAAGGATTTGAAAAATTTGTTGATGCCGTTGGGGGGATAGATGTTTTTGTTGAAAAAACAATTATCGACCCAACATATCCTGATTTTGATTGGGGTTACGACCCCTTTCGTCTAGAGGCAGGAGAGCATCATCTTGATGGAGTCACAGCTCTCAAATATGCCAGAAGCCGACATGATTCATCTGATTTTGATCGTGCCAAAAGACAACAAAATGTTATTTCGGCACTAAAAGAGAAGATGACTTCACTTGAAATCCTCACTTCACCATCGAAGCTAAAAAAGATATTTGACGTTATTCAAGAAAACTATATTTCTGATATTTCGTGGAACGAGATGATTACTCTTGCAAAATTCGCAGATAAGCTTCCTCGTGATCAAATTTTTAGTTTTGTCCTCAATGATGACCCCACAAAACCAGGTGGTTTTCTCGTCACACCAAGCCGAGAACTGTATGGAGGTGCTTTTGTTCTCGTGCCCTTCTTAAACCTTGAGAATGATAAATTTGCCAGAATAAGAATATTTGCAAGAATGATATTTGACTACCGCAATATTACTGGACCTTCTGGAATTCCAATAACAATACTCAACGCAACAAATAGAACTGGTATTGCCGGACAACTTGCAGTACATTTGGAACGATTCGGCTGGACTATTTCTACTATTGATAATGCGGATGTCCTCTCTGAAGAAACTATTATCAGGTGCTCTGATACAGTAAAGGCAAAAGAAACGGCACAACTCCTTCAATCATTCTTTCCAGCAAAGATTGAGGTAATGAAAGATACAAATGTACTCGATAATAGCACAGATGCTTCCCCAGACGCAGAGGAGGTTATTGTCTCTCTCGGTTCTGAGTACGAGAAGCCATACCGAATCCCCAAGATCTCTCTTTCTCAATAAATGACTGACATATCTATTATTCTCTTAAAAATCCTCATCAATTTTTTGCAGGCACTAAAGGTTTGTATTTTTTTAGTTGTCATATTTTCTTGGTTTCCCGGATCTGCACAACACCCGATTGTTCTTTTTATTCGTCGAGTAGCAAACCCAATCTTAAGAGTAGCTCAAAAAATAACACCACGAATTGGAATGTTTGATTTTTCTCCAATTGTGGCTTTTTTAGGAATTGAAATTATTATTTCCATCTTGGTAAATATTCTTCAACAACTCCATTAAAGTCGACTCCAAATAGCATCTCCCATTTCTTGTGTTCCGACTTTTTTCATTCCCTCAGAGAAAATATCACCCGTTCGGTACATATCATTCAAAGTACTTGTAATTGCTTTTCGAATAGATACCCCTTCTTCCATAAGTCCAAATGATGTCTCCAACATCATTGCTACACAAATAATTTGTGCAATAGGATTCGCCTTATCTTTTCCAGCTATGTCTGGTGCGCTTCCCCCCATGGGCTCATAAAGCCCAAATCCATCAGTATTTATACTGGCACTTCCTTGCATACCAATAGAACCAGAAATCTGAGCAGACTCATCGCTGAGTATGTCTCCAAAAAGATTTCCTGTAAGAATAACATCAAATTCATGAGGTTTTGTCAGAACCTGCATAGTGGCATTATCAATATAGAGATGCTCCAGTGCTATGTCTGAAAATTCTTGTGTATGGACTTCTTGAACAACTTTCCGCCAAAACCGAGAAGTACTCAATACGTTTGCTTTATCAACACTCGTCACTTTTTTTCTTCGATTACGAGCTGTTTGAAATGCCACTCGAGCAATACGCTCAATTTCTGGCCGAGTATATTTCATTTCGTCTGCCCCAAAGGTTTCATCATCTCCTGATTTTTTTCCAAAGTAAATATCTCCAGTGAGCTCACGAACAACGATATATTCGAAACCGTCACCGATAATCTCATTTTTTAAAGGAGAAAAATGGCGAAGAGGTTTTGTCACTCCAGCAGGACGAAGATTAGCAAAAAGATCAAAATGTTTTCTTAAGGGCAGGAGTGCACCAACTTCTGGTCGCTTCTCATGAGGAAGATGATCCCACTTTGGCCCTCCCACAGAACCAAAAAGGATGGCATCAGATTGCTCACACACCTCTAAGGTGTCTTTCGGAAGTGGCTCTCCTGAGGCATCAATAGCAGCACCACCAACATTTTTTTCTATACACTCAAAATGATGTCCAAAATTTTTTTCTATTTTTTTTAGCACCCGAAGAGCCTGTTTCATTACTTCTGAACCAATTCCATCTCCAGAGAGGACTGCAACCTTTTTATTCATCATTTCATAAAAGAAGACATCTCCATTCTACACAAAAAAGAAGCTTTAAACCTCTGAAAATTTTGGCCTATACTGCAGTGCTTCTGCAACATGAGCGATATTCATTTGATCTGCATCTGAAAGGTCAGCAATAGTTCGAGCAACTTTTAGGATTCTATGAAATGCCCGACCAGAGAGCTTATATTGACGCATGGCATCGCTGAGAAGAGCTTGGATCTCTTCCGAAATTGGACAAAACTTTTCAATTTCATCAACGCCCATTTCTGCATTTGTGGTCATGATATCATCTCGGAATCTTTTTTCTTGCCGATCTCGTGCAGACTGAACACGTTTTTGAATATCACAACTCGATTCTCCTGTTTTTCCTCCTGCTAACTTTTTAAATTGTACCGGTGAGATATCGACGTATAAATCGATACGATCAAGAAGTGGTCCTGATATTTTTTTTTGATATTTTGTCACAAGTCCTGGACTACAGGTGCACTCTCGATCAGACTCAGGGACATTATAGTATCCACATGGACATGGGTTCATGGCTGCCACCAATGTAAAGTGAGCCGGAAAACGTAAGCTCCCTTGTGCCCGAGAGATAGTGATTTCTCTATCTTCAAGCGGCTGCCGAAGAACTTCTAATACGTGTGCAGGAAACTCTGGAAATTCATCAAGAAAAAGAACTCCTCTGTGAGCAAGAGAAACCTCACCAGGCTTAATTTTCGTCCCTCCTCCTACAAGGGAAACAGCACTCCCGGTATGATGAACTATTCGAAACGGCCGATTTGCTGGAAGGGGTTTATCGGCAGGAAGTAAGCCAGTAATAGAGTAGATTTGCGCTACTTCAAGAGCCTCTTCACGATTTAAGCGAGGAAGTATTCCTCGAAAAGCTCGTGCCAAAAGGGTTTTTCCCGCTCCTGGAGCTCCATTCATAAGGATATTGTGCGAACCTGCTGCAGCAATTTCAAGTGCACGCTTACATTGCTCTTGTCCACGGACCGATGAAAAATCTGTAACAGGATTTTCTTCCATATATTCATGGAAATGAAGAGGCTGTACTGAATCTATCCCTTCTCCATTTGCCACCAAAAAATCAATAAGCTGACGGAGATTTTTTACAGGGTATACATCTACTTTATCAGCAAGTGATGCCTCTTTTGCTGACCCCTCCGGAACAAAAATTCGTTTTTTACCGAGTTTCTGAGCAGCAAGTGCCATTGGCAAAATACCATGAACGTGACGGAGGAATCCATCAAGTGCTAGCTCCCCGATAAATACAGAATCTTCTAGGAGAGGTGAATGGTCAATTTGTCCTGTTGCCAACATAATCCCAAGAGCGATGGGAAGATCAAAGGCAGGTCCAGACTTTCTTACATCTGCAGGGGCAAGTGAAACTACTATTTTCTTTACAGGAAACGTAAATCCAGAATTTTTAATGGCACTTCGAACCCGCTCTCGTGACTCCTGTACCGCCGTATCACCAAGACCGACGATAGTAAACTGAGGAAGTCCATTATGAAGATCAACCTCTACCTCGACCAGAACCGAGTCGATTCCAACAGTTGAAAGTGAATACGTTTTTGCCGGCATACAAATAAAAACAAGAGTGTATTATGACCCCTTAATACATACCTGTCTTGTTGTTTTTTATAGAATGTGTGGTCGATAAAAAACAGAGGAGATTATCTAGAGCTGAAGAATATCTCCGGTGAGTTTTTTATATTGTCGTATGACATCTTGTATATACTTATTCCGCACAGATGAACGTGAATCTCCATTATACCACCCGATAGCAGATTTCCAATCCCGATTCCCCTTTCCATAGTACTCCTCCGTGAGTTTTTCTGCTGCCCGAAAAGCAGAGCCATATATATCATACGGATTAACGCTTCCATGAAACTGAGGAATTTTATCATCATGATTATTAGTGACAATAGGTTTCATTTGAAATATTCCCCTTGCCCCTGTCGGCATACTTCTCGAGACTGCAAATGGATCACCCTTAGACTCATGCCAACAGATGGCATAAAGAAGATTATGGGGAATTTTAAAACGTACCTCAATAGCATTTAAGTATTCATGATAGGTTTTTAAATTTTTCTCACGGATGAACTCTGGAATATTCACCATTTGCATGTTCTCCCCATCTCGATCACCACGATTTTTAATATTCCACGTAAATTTTGGATTCGGGACAGATGAAGCAGATATTTTCATGTCTCCAAAATATGGATTATGAAGAATATCCCCTCTTTTTTTTCCGATTACTAAATCTAGACCTTTTTCTTGAAGAGTATTCCGTGTCTCCTGATACTGCTCTCCTGTCATTTGAGAGAACATTTTTCGCGTATAGAAGAATCGAACTTCCGTACAGAGATCATCAAACTGTGAAACACTCAATTCTCCATTTTTTGGATCATGGAGCAGAATTGTTAATGATGATTTGAGAAGCAACCGATACTCTTGTGTAAGAGTGTATGGTTTACGATTTGTCAGAGCAAGTGTCTTTCGAACCTGTTCTTGGAATAAAAGAGTTTTTTCACGAAGTCCTTCTTTGTCATCTTCAAAACTACGAAGGGAGAGATCTCTTAATTGTGGAGAATAACGAGCATATCTGGCAACAATCACTGTCCCCTCTGAATCTACTGCTATTCTATCTTCTTTTCCTAAATTCCGTAAAACATCCGAATCTGGTCCAAGGCGTTGAAACTCTTTCCCGTCGAAATATAAAAAACCATTTTTGAGTTTCTGGACTGAATTATACCCCATAGATTCGAGCAGTTCCCCCAGCATTCGATTCCCTAAAACCTGTGTACGGGCAATAATCCAGCGAGCAATATCTACTCTTTCTTCTATCTTTTTCTGATAAGGATTTTCCGGGGATTTCGGAGAGAGCTCCTTCCCCATCATTGATGGTGGAATATATTCTCCATTAACAAATTTTGGATTCCGATCAATAACCCCTGATTCCCCGATACTTTCTGGCCCACTTACCATACTTTTTTGTTTTTATCTGACTATCATACAGTAAATTCTGCTTTTATTCACCCTAAAGATACGCTCTCTTATGAATTTTATAACAGAAAAAAATATCCCATAGAAAAATACTTTTGCGTTACCATCTCCTTTTTCCCTCGAAAAACCAAAAATCTACTTCTTCAAAAACGTCCGTACTACTTCTGCCACCCCTTCTCCATCAAATTTATACTTTTCATACAGATCTGCACCATTTCCACTTTCTCCAAATTGACGCATCCCATGGCGATACAAAGGTATTCCTATTCCATTTTCTGCCATTACTTCTGCAATAGCGCTCCCGAGACCATTATTAATAGAATGATCTTCAGCAGTAATAACGTTTTTTACCCCCTGCAGTGCTTCTATTATACCGCTGACATCAAGTGGAGAAATACAAGAGACATTTACTACTTTTACAGAAATATCTTTTTCTAGCTTTTTTGCCGCTATAAGAGCACTCGAAACCAGTGGTCCCGTAGCAAAAATAACAACATCAGTTCCCTGATTAAGTGTTCGTACTTTCCCTATTTCAAATTTTGTTTTTTCATCAAAAATGACTGGTACCCCAGATCGACCAAGCCGAAGGTAGACTGGGTGCTCAGCTTGAGCAGCGTACTGAGTACATGCCTTTGTTTCGGCTGCGTCAGCAGGGCTCAAGACAGTCATATGAGGTAGTGCTCGCATCAATCCGATATCCTCTAATGCCTGATGGGTTGCTCCATCTTCCCCTGTAAGGATTCCTGCATGAGAACCAGCAAGCACAACAGGAAGATCAGAAATAGCAACAGATGTTCGAACTTGATCATATGCTCTCCCGGTCAAGAAGACAGCAAATGTACATGCAAAGGGTTTTTTTCTGGCTATCGCTAGTCCAGCTGCAGTAGCAACAAGCCCTTGTTCAGCAATTCCCACATTAAATGCTCTTTCAGGAAATTCCTTTGCAAATGCCCCTGTTTTTGTGGACCCACTAAGATCTGCATCGAGTGAAACCACATTCTCTTGTTTTCGACCAATCTCAAGAAGGGCTTCTCCAAATGCTGCTCGAGTTGCTATTTTATTACTCATTGTGTTTCATCAAAATTTTTCTGTAACTCTTCCATTGCGCTTGCAAATTGTTCATCATTAGGAGCTTTTCCATGCCAACCAACTTGATTTTCCATAAAGCTCACCCCTTTTCCTTTTACTGTGTCTGCTACAATACATACTGGCTTTCCCGTCACTTCTACTGCCTTTTTCAGAGTAGTGTATATATCATCAAAATCATGTCCATTCATCTTCATTACCTCCCAGCCAAATGCTTGAAATTTTCCAGCAACATCTTCAATAGGCATTACTTCTGCCGTCGAGCCATCAATTTGTAGTCGATTTCTATCAACGATGGCTACATAATTATCGAGATGGTATTTGGCAGCAGTCATAACACCTTCCCAGATATTCCCCTCTTGAAGCTCACCATCGCCATGAAGGGAGAAAACTTTATTTTGTTTTTTATCGATCTTTATTCCCATGGCAATACCACAAGCAACACTTATCCCTTGCCCCAAAGGACCACTCGCAATTTCTATACCTGGAATATATGTTTCCGGATGCCCCTGTAGTAATGAATCAACCTGTCGAAGACGAAAAAACTCATCCTTTGGAAAAAAACCGAGCTCTCCAAGAACAGCATACAGTGATGGTGCACAATGCCCCTTACTCAATATAAAATAGTCACGATCTTTCCACTTTGGGTTCTTTGGATCATATGCTAAAAAACCACCGAAGTAGAGTGTCGTAATGATATCTGCTGCAGAAAAACTCCCGCCCGGATGCCCAGACTGGGCTGCATAAATCATTTTGAGAGCATCTATACGAACTTTTGCCGCTAAATGTGGGAGATTTTTCTTCATTGGTTCCATTCTCTCAAAATCTCTATTGCTTTGCAAAGGAAGAATACAGGGTAATAAAGAAAATTACTCCTTTGCTGCATATATATGTACTAAGGTAAATAACCAATGGAAATGTGGTTGCGGTGACAATCAATGCAAGAGAAGATATTGGAACCTACAGGAATTCGCAATGGAACAATAAAAAAACATCTTTTATAAAAGATGTTTTTTTAATTCGTTACAGTAAAAAATTGCTCTAAAACCGTGCAAAGTGAGCAAAAGCCTTATTTGCTTTTGCCATTTGTCTCACATTTTCTTTCTTCTTGTATGCTGATCCGAGATCATTAGTTGCATCAAGAAGCTCAGAGGCGAGTCTTTGAGACATAGGCATTCCTTTTCGTGATCGAGCCGCTTGGATAATCCAGCGTATGGCAAGTGTACGTTGACGTGTTGGGTGAACTTCTACAGGAATCTGATAGATAGCACCACCAACTCGCTTAGGACGAACTTCAATATTTGGCATTACATTCCGAACAGCAAACTCAAAAACCTCTTGAGGCTTCTTCTCTGGTTCTTTCTTTTCGAGAATAGAAAGGGTTTCCTTTAAAATATTTCGAGCAAGATGTTTTTTACCGGCCATCATAAGATAGTTGATAAACTTCTCTTGCAGATCAGTAGAATCGGATGGAACAAAAAGAGCTCTTTTCTGTGACATTCTTATTTAAAAAATTATGACTTCGGTTTCTTGGCACCGTATCGACTTCTTCCCTGTTTTCTATCTTTTACCCCTTCTGTATCGAGTGTTCCACGAATCACATGATATCGAACACCGGGAAGGTCTTTTACACGACCACCTCGAATCAGTACAACGCTATGCTCTTGCAGATTGTGTCCTTCTCCCATGATATATGCATTGACCTCCATTCCATTTGTAAGGCGAACACGAGCAACTTTTCGAAGCGCTGAGTTTGGCTTTTTTGGAGTCATTGTTGTTACCTTAATACATACCCCTCTTTTTTGAGGTGCCCCTTTCTTTAAAGAAACAGGAGTAGATTTTAGAGTATTAAATGTATGCTGCAATGCTGGAGCCTTGCTCTTTTTTATAATTTTCTTACGGGGTTTTCGGATAAGTTGACTAATGGTAGGCATATTTGTGGTGCAAAAAATGAGTAAATATTTAAAGCCGAGTGATTTTGAAGGATTTTCTTTGAGAAGGCAAGCTTTTTTTTGCCCTCCTTTTTAAGACCGTCTTCTTTTAGGAAGCTTGTTGAGCCTTCTTTTCGTAATAGTTCTTTCGAAAAATATGACCTGCTGGAATGAGTTTTCCGATAATAACGTTTTCTTTCAATCCATCAAGCGTATCTATTTTTCCAGTAGTCGCTGCTTCGACCAGTACACGTATTGTTTCCTGGAAACTCGCAGCAGAAAGCCATGAATCAGTAGCAAGAGATATCCGAGTAAGCCCAAGAAGAAGACGTTCAAATGTTGCTGGTCGTTTTTTCTCTTTTTCGAGAAGAGTATTCATCATCACAACTTTTTGATAATCAAGCTGCTCACCAGAAAGGACATCTGGGAAGTCTCCTGGATCAATAATTCGAATTCGAGAGAACATCTGTTTTACGATGATTTCGATATGCTTATCATTAATGGTTTGCCCCTGACTCGCATATATCCCCTGAACCTCCATCATCAAATACTGCTGGACAGTAAAGACACCTGCTAGATCCATGAGTTTTCTCAAATCAAAATGACCATTTGTAATAGGCTGTCCCGCTTTCACATATTGACCTTTTTCAATAAGAAGGGTGTCACGAGTAGTGAATTCATATGTTTTTTCAACTCGCTCTGTATGACGAAGAATGATTTCATTATCTCCGATTTTTTCTACAACACTCGGATACGCAGCACGTACAATATGAGAACCCTTTGCAAGTATTTGATTTCCCTTTACAGTTTCTCCTTCTTTAACGGCAATTTTCATTCCATCTTCAAGTTTATGAATATCTTGCCCGAGCTCCTCAGCAGAAATAGTCACCTTCATGGCTGTTCCAACATAATCAATGTGGACACGCCCATCTATCTCAGAAAGAATAGCAGGAGTTTTTGGAGCTCGTGCTTCAAAAAGCTCTTCTACACGGGTGAGACCTTGAGTGATATCCCCCTCTCCAGCGACACCTCCCATATGGAATGTACGCATGGTAAGCTGTGTTCCTGGCTCTCCAATAGACTGAGCAGCAATAATACCAACAGGGGTTCCGAGCTCAACTAACACATTGTTTCCCAAATCATACCCATAACATTGCTGACAAATGCCATTTTCAGTCTGACATGTCATTACTGATCGTACCGGTGCCTCATTTACTTTTCTGCTTTTAATTTCTAAAACAACAGCTTCATTAATCTGCTGACCTTTTTCAGCAATAATTTCTCCAGTCTTCGAATCAATAAGGTTGTCTGCCAGAGTTCGTCCAAAGATTCTGTTTTCAAAGGCTTCTCCAATACGCTCTGATTCTTCTCGAGTAACAATTTGTTTATGAGGCTGGTGACAATCCTCTTCTCGAATAACAATATCTTGAACGGCATCAACGAGACGACGAGTCAAATACCCAGCTTCTGCAGTTTTAAGAGCAGTATCTGATTTCCCTTTTCGACCTCCATGCGTCGCAATAAAGTATTCCAAAATAGAGAATCCTTCCTTTAGGTTTGACCGAATAGGAAGTTCGATAGTTTTACCACCTGGATTTGCCACAAGCCCTTTTATTCCACAAAGCTGTGTAATCTGCCCCCAGTTTCCACGAGCAGCAGAATCAATCATATAGTAGACATCATTTTCAGGAAATTTCTGAAACTGCTTAATCATTTCCGTCGTCACATCGCTCTTTGCTTGAGACCAAATACGAATTGCATTTAGATACCGTTCATGTTCGGTAATAAACCCTTTCCAATACTGATTTCCAATAAGTCGTACTTTTTCACCTGCTTGAGTAAGAATATCATTTTTCTTTTCAGGAATAATAATGTCCTCATGCCCAATAGAGACACCCGACCTTGTCGCATATTTAAATCCAATTTTTTTAATAGAGTCAGCAACGCCTGCTGTTGTCTCCATATCACTTTCCTCAAACATTTCAGCGATAAGGGCTTCGAGATCCTTTTTCTTGAAAACATGATTTTTATATTCAACTGCTGGGGGGAGCATTTGGTTAAAGATAATACGCCCAACACTTGTTTCAATAATACCATCCTCTCGTCGAACCTTTACCTTTGCCTGAAGATCCACTTTCTTATATTCCTCGGCACGTATTGCTTCACTTTCACTAGAAAAAATCATACCCTCTCCTTTTTTCCCTTCATGAACTTGAGTGAGATAATAACATCCAAGAACCATATCCTGAGTAGGGGTAATAATCGGTTTTCCTGCTGATGGCTTCAGGAGGTTCTTCCTGGAGACAATAATCTCTCTTGCTTCTCTCTGCGCCTCATGAGAGAGGGGAACATGAACAGCCATCTGGTCACCATCAAAGTCAGCATTAAAAGCGGCACATACCAGCGGATGAATTTGAATAGCCTTTCCCTCAATGAGCACTGGCTCAAAAGCCTGAATACCAAGCCTATGAAGCGTCGGAGCACGATTGAGAAGAACATATCGTCCTTTTGTGACTTCCTCAAGAATATCCCAAACTACTTTTTTTCCAGTAGTGATATATCGTTCTGCGGATTTTACATTATGGGCATACTCTCTCCGAATAAGTTCACCGATTACAAATGGCTTAAAAAGTTTCATTGCCATTTCTTTTGGAAGTCCACACTGATGAAGAAGAAGCTGTGGACCGACAACAATAACAGAACGACCAGAATAATCGACTCGTTTTCCGAGAAGATTCTGTCGAAACCGTCCCTGTTTTCCCTTTAGCATATCAGAAAGACTTCTCAGTTTTCTTCGGTCTCCAGAAGTAAAGACGGCACGCCCTGCTCGAGGTGAATTATTAATCAGAGTATCTGTCGCCTCTTGGAGCATTCGTTTTTCATTTCTGCAGATTACTTCTGGTGCACCAATGGCTGCTAATCTCTTGAGCCGATTGTTTCGATTTATTATTCGTCGATAGAGATCATTTAGATCAGAAGCGGCGAACCGGCCACCATCAAGCTGTACCATTGGTCTGAGATCAGGAGGTATAATAGGAAGCTCTGTCATAATCATCCATTCAGGCCGGATGTTCGCTCTTTTCAAAAATGAGACGAAACGAATCCTCTTTAAAAGTTTTTTCTGACGCTGACCAGTGGCATTCTCTTTCTCTTTCTCAAGGTCAGCGAGGAAGGTCTCTAAATCGATATCTTCTAAAAGTTTTCGAATGGATTCAGCACCGGTACCAGCAACAAAAACATGTCCAAATTTCATGTTCATTTCTCGGTATTCCAGCTCAGTTAGTACCGAATTTTTTTCAAGTGACTGAAGCTCTTTCTTTGCCGTTTGGTGATTTTCATGGAGCTCTTCCAGTTTTACGACATAACTTGCCTCATGTGCATCAAGGTCTTTCTGTTTTGCCTTCTTTTCTCTCATCTTGGCACGAATTTCATTTGCTTCTTTTTGTTGCTCCTCTTGAATCTTCTTTTTGTAAATTTTATATTCGCTATCGAGGTTTTCAAGAGTTTCTTTTTTTGCATCCTCATCAACGTCAATAACAACGTATGAAGCAAAATAAACGATTTGTTCGAGAAGACGAATCGGGAGATCAAGCAGAAGTCCAAGTCGACTTGGTGTGCTCCGAAGATACCAAATATGGACTACTGGCACCGCTAATGAGATATGCCCCATTCGTTCTCGACGCACAACAGCACGAGTAACTTCCACACCACATTTTTCACACACAATACCTTTATAACGTATCCTTTTATATTTTCCACAATAACATTCCCAATTTTTTGTGGGGCCAAAAATTCGCTCACAAAAAAGACCATCAAGCTCTGGCTTTTGGGTACGATAGTTTATCGTCTCAGGTTTTGTTACTTCTCCATATGACCATTGCTTGATCTGCTCTGGTGAAGCAACCGTTAACGAAATAGATTGGAAATTTGAGTTTTTAGTCTCTCTTTGTGAATTTGACATTCTTCAAGGAAAAGGAAAATTATTTGGATTCTTCTTCAAAAAGTGGTTCATCGAGTGATACTGATGGTGGAGTATCAGTATCAGGAACCTGCTTTCCGAGTGTTGTATCAGCTACTGTCTGATTTCCCTCGGAGAGCTTCTCCTGGAAAGATTTTTCTATCTCACTGGCTGGCTTGTCATCTCCGATAATTTCTTCTTCAGGTATAAAATCAATTTCTGAATCGCTTACAGGGGGTGGTGTAGCTAATGCTTCAGCAGACTCCCCATGACGAACACCACGATCAAGGACAAGAATATCTTGAATAACAACTTCTGTACGATAAAACCGAGCACCATTATCCCCCTCCCAACTTCGAGTTTTGAGATATCCCTCAATATAAACGAGTGTACTTTTTTGAAGAAACTTCTGACAGATATCTGCAATTTTTCCCCAAGCGAGCATATTGTGAAACTCTGCCTGACTCTGTTTTTTCCCTTGAGGATCATACCATGTACGATTTGTTGCGAGCACAAAGGTCGTCATTTTTTGACCACCAGCTGTTGTTCTTACCTCGGGTGGACGTGCAACATTACCTATAAGAATGACTTTATTAATGTTTCTCATAATGTATCTGATGAAAATAAAAGTAAAAAATTATATTCAAGCATTCCCTTCTTCTAATTCTTTTAGAGAATCTTCCATTTCTTCCATAACGCTTTCACCAGATGAGTGTTCACCACTAAGCTCATCTTTAATCTGGTCGTCTGCTTCAACCTTTTTCTCCTGATCTCCGATTTCTGTAATACGATCTTCTGCAGGGATAGTAGCATTTTCCATATTCTCATCAGACTCAACAATATCGTCAAAACTAATGTTAGGATCGGATTCTGACTGAAGATTAACATTCATTCCAAGAGCTCGAAGTTCATGTACCAACACATTAAATGATTCGGGTGTATTCGGTTTTTTAATCGGATCACCTTTAACAATTGCTTCATATGCTTTACTCCGCCCAACAACATCATCTGATTTTATGGTGAGCATCTCCTGAAGTGTATGAGCAGCACCGTATGCCTCAAGAGCCCAAACTTCCATTTCACCAAAACGCTGTCCACCGTGCTGTGCCTTTCCTCCAAGAGGCTGCTGAGTAACAATAGAGTATGGCCCCACTGAACGAGCATGAATCTTATCTTCAACCAAGTGGTTGAGCTTCAACATGTAAGCAATACCCACTGTTGTTTTATGAGCAAAAGGCTCACCAGTATTTCCATCAAAGAGCTGAATTTTTCCATCTCTCGGAAGCCCGGCATCCTCAAGAAAATCCTGAATCTGGTCCGTTGAGATTCCACTCAAGACTGGTGTAGCAAATTTAATCCCAAATTTCTTACCAGCCCACCCGAGATGTGTTTCGAGAATCTGTCCAATATTCATACGAGAGGCAACACCAAGTGGATTGAGGATGATATCAACCGCTGTACCATCAGGAAGGAATGGCATATCGGCCTGTGGAACAATTCGAGAAACAACTCCTTTGTTTCCATGACGACCTGCCATTTTGTCTCCTACTTGTATTTTTCTTGTTTTTGCCACAAGCACTCGCACCTGTTTCAAACATCCAATAGGAAGATCATCTCCGTTTTCACGTGAAAAAATCTGGACATCGACTACTTTTCCTCGACCTCCACCAGGAAGACGAAGAGATGAATCTTTAACATCTTTTGCTTTTTCTCCAAATATCGCCTGCAAGAGCCTCTCTTCTGGAGTGAGCTCTGTCTCACCCTTTGGAGTAATCTTTCCCACAAGGATATCCCCCTCCTGAACAGCAGCTCCAATACGAATAATTCCATCTGCATCGAGCTGAGCGAGTTTTGCCTCAGCCACATTTGGGATATCACGAGTGATCATCTCTGGGCCAAGCTTTGTTTCTCGAACATCAATGGTAAAGTCATCAATATGAATTGAATCATACATTCCTTCTCGTGCAACACGATCAGAAATGATGATGGCATCCTCAAAGTTATATCCATTCCAGGCCATATACGCCACCATAAGATTTCGACCAATAGCGATTTCTCCATCTTCAACAGAAGCTCCATCTGAAAGAACATCTCCTTTTTTCACCTTCATGCCAGCAGAAACACGGGCACGCATAGTAAAAGACGTAGACTGATTTGTTCGAACAAAGGTTTCAAGAGGGAAAGTTTTTTTCTTCCCTGATTTTCCCATCATCACTATTTCTGTTGCATCTACTTCTAATATTTCACCATCTTCTGGAGCCAAAATACACTGCCCAGAGAACTGAGAAATAATGGCCTCCATCCCTGTTCCAATAATCGGTGCCTCTGGAGAAACAATCGGAACAGCTTGCCGCTGCATGTTTGATCCCATAGCAGCACGAGTATTATCGTCATGCTCAAGAAAAGGAATCAGAGCCGTACTTTCTGAAATAATCTGTTTTGGAGAAATATCAGTATGAGTAAGGTCTCGAATATGAGCCAAAACTGGTTCTCCATTATCACGAGCAGGAACTCTGGTTTCTATATATTGCCCTAATTTATCAAGAGGAGAATTTGCCTGTGAGATAACAAGCTTTTTCTCTTCTTCTGCATCAAAATATGCAACCTTCTTCCCTACATATGCTCGTACTTTTACCTTTTTCCTCTTTTTATCAGCAGCAATTTTCTTTGCCATTTTTGCATCAATAACATCTCCACTCACAGCAATTTTTGGAATATCTTCCGTAAGTGTACGCCCAACAAGGAGCTCTTCTGAGTTTTTAACGGTATGAAGAACTTCTCGAAATGGAGTTTCTATAAATCCAAGAGGGTTTACCTTTGCATACGATGCCAAATGAAGAACAAGACCAATGTTTGGACCTTCAGGGGTAGAGATAGGACATATTCGACCATAATGACTCTGATGCACATCACGAACATCAAAACTCGCTCTTTCTCGTGAAAGACCACCTGGCCCCATAGCAGAAAGTCGGCGTTTATGCGCGAGTTCTGAAAGAGGATTTGTCTGATCCATAAACTGAGAGAGCTGAGAGCTCGCAAAAAATTCACGCATCGCAGCGGTAACAGGCCGAGAATTAATAAGCTGAGTCGGAGTAATAGATTCGAGCTCCATCACCGTCATACGATCTTTTGCAATGCGATCGGTTCGAAGAAGTCCAACGCGAAATTTATTTTGAATGAGTTCTCCCACAGAACGAACTCGACGATTTGCAAGATGATCGATATCATCTTCTGTTCCTCCTTCAACTGCATATTGTACAAGAGTACGGACTATTTCTACAAAATCATCAACTTGAAATACCCTTCCCTTTGGGGCATTTGGGATATTGAGCCCAAAACGTCTGTTCATTTTATGACGAGCAATATTCCCCATATCATACCGTTTAAAGTCAAAAAACATTGACTCGATAAGAGATTTTGCATTCTCTGGAGTTGCCATGTCACCTGGTCGGATTTTTCGATACACACTTTGATATGTTTCTCGAACATCAGTAATACCATCTTTTTCAAGAGTTCTCATTAAAAGATTGTCTTCGATAGGAATATTTAAATCTTTTGTGATATCAAGGATTTTTTTGTCAGTATCAAAACCAAAAATCCTTAAAAGTTGTGTAATTGGAATTTTTCTTTTTCTATCAATTTTAGCAGTAATAATTCCTTTTTTATCAGTCTCGATTTCAATCCATGCTCCTCGTCGAGGGATAAGCTTACAATTAAAATATTTTGGTGAGAGAGGACTGCGGGAGAAAAAAGCTCCCGGACTTCGCACCAACTGATTTACCACTACCCTCTCAATTCCGTTGACAATAAAAGTTCCTTTGTCAGTCATCATAGGCAGCGCTCCCAAAAAGACCTCCTGTTCTTTGATTTCACCGGTTTCTTTATTGACTAATCGAACACGAACGACAAGATTTGACTCATATGATGTCATTTTGCGTCGCGCCTCGTTAGGCGTAAATTTTGGCTTCTCATACCGATGACTCAAAAAATGGAGTTCCATTTTTTTTCCTGAGAAATCAGTAATAGGTGTTACCTCATCTAAAATCTCCTTTACTCCATCACGAAGAAACCAATCAAAAGAATTATGTTGAACCTCTATAAGTGGCGGAAGCTCTAGGACATCCTCCCCTTCTGAAAAAAAGTATCGATTTCTAATGACTTTCGATGGCTTTATGCTAAGAGTTTTATTTGATTTTTCAGATTTTTTTGGCATATCAAAGGTGAAGAAAGAAAGATTCCTTCTCACCCATTTTTCAACTCATATATAACTTAGGCGAGCGCGAATTTATGCTCCGAGAATCATACGTGAAAACATAGGGTTTATGTCAAGTAGTTTTTCTTATTTATCGTTCATTTTTTCATCTTTCTCAAAATGCAATACACATTCATCCATATATATGCTTTTGAGAAATAGCGAGTATCGCCTCAAAATCGTCATCGGGGAGAACACGATTTTTCATCTCTTTTCCACATTTTTCACAGACATGTAATAAGACATAGTCTGATTTTCTCGACCCCGATAATACCGAAACCGGAATCATTTTTCCGTGGCAAGTACTGGCACGATCACCCGGAGAGGTATTATCAACGTGCTGTGAACAGAGACACTTGAAACAATGATTTCGACAAGTCCCCACCCCTGGAGGATTTACTGCTCCACAATAATCACAGACAAAGCCATCATTTTTTACAATAAAAGCCATACATTTATTGAGTCAAGAGAGTCGTCATGAAAGAGATTTTGGAAACACGAGGATAACACATGGAACCGGAATAGAATATATTTCGCGTTGTTCCGACGAAAAGCCCGTACTCGTACCGCCATCGAGATTTAAGGCTTTTTCGATACCAAATTTTTTAAGAGCTCCTGCTGATTCTGCCAAGCTTGGATACCCCCGCACAGAAACAAAAAAGTATATTTGACCATTTTTTTCTCCGACAATGGTACGTCGTGCATATTTACCGGTTTCTTTGAGAAACTGATTTTCTTGATTCCAGACAAGAACAGGAAAACCAGATGCTGCTGTAATGAGAGTTGGTTCCATGTTTTTATCTTCTGAGCGGACAATGCCTGGTCCCGAAGTAGTGACAGTAAAAAGAGCCGGATGATTTTGTAAAGACCCCCATACTTGATCTTTGGTTTTTACGTACCCCACTGGATCCATTTTTTCATCAAAAAACCCGGCATTCACCACATATTTTGCACCCGAATTTTCCCGCCATTTCTGCACCGTCTTTGGGCTAGATGGACTGCACTGCACCTGAAAATCATGAGGCTGAGAAAGAATCGGTACCACTAAAAAATCAGCAGAATCAGAAACAGGAATAGCAAATATACCGCTGACAGCAGCTTGATAAAAGAGCGCAAAGAGAAAGAATAATGGTGACATAATGAGAGTATTCCAGAAGAAAACTAACAAGATTTTGCCTTTTTGTCATTTATGAATACTTTGTAAAAAAAGATTTCAAAGCACTATTAAGCTCCTGTTTTCAAGAATACCCTTCTCACTGTAAGAGGGAGAAGCTCCGCGCTAGTGGCCACCCAGCATAGAGCAACGTACAAAGTTGCCCTTAAGAATATTTTTATATGTTTCGTATTTACTATAAACGCTACACATCCGGCTTCTTAAGTATTCAGGAAAGCCTCAAGAAAGAAGATCTTAAAAATGACGGAAGGAGCAAAAAAATCTGCAGGTGCATTTAATGAGTTGTTGAGGATTTTTTTGATGAAATTGACGAAGTGCTCTGAAAGAGGGCTCCCGTTTTACGCATTTTTCAGGCTTTCTTCACTCTACACATTAAATTTGAAGAGACATACTTCGCCATCTTTCATGACGTAGTCTTTCCCTTCGCTCCGAGCGAGGCCTTTTTCTCGGCAACCATGCCATCCTTTATTTTCAATAAAGTCTCTCCACCCTGCCACATCTGCTCGAATAAATCCTTTCTCAAAATCAGTATGAATAACGCCTGCTGCTTGAGGAGCAGTAGCATCTTTGGGAATTGTCCATGCCCGAGCTTCTTGCTCGCCAGCCGTAAAATACCGAGATAGTCCAAGTATTTGGTGAGCAGCATGAGCCAGTTTTTGTAAACCTGACGTTTCAAGACCCATATCTATTAAAAATTCTTGTGCTTCTTCATCTGAAAGACCCGAAAGTTCTGACTCTATTTTTGCTGAAATGGCTATGAGCTCATCACTGTCTGAGAGACCAAGTGTCAGCTTTGCAGCGTTCTCATCAAAGTCTCCAATTTCATTTTCTGAAACATTCGCCACATATAAAAATGGTTTTGATGTCAGAAACTGAATCTCTTTAAAGAGTATTTCTTCATCTTCAGTAAGCTCAGCTTCTGATGCGCGTTTTCCTTCTGAAAGAATTTTTTGTAATTTTTTTAATGCGCTCGCACGTGAAACAGCATCTTTTTCTCCTGATTTTGCGTTCCGAATCGCTTTCTCAACCATTTTTTCCACTGTCTGAAGATCAGCAAGAATGAGCTCTGTTTCAATTACCTCTCTATCAGAGGCAGGATCTATTGTGCCGCTTACATGAGTAATATTCCCATCTTCAAAAAATCGAAGAACAAGAGCAACCGCATCACATTGCCGAATGTGGGAGAGAAATTGATTTCCCAGCCCTTCTCCAGCAGATGCCCCCTTTACGAGGCCTGCTACATCTACAAACTCAATCGTTTCTGGTATGATTTTTTTTGAACCAGCAGTATCTGCAATCTTATTAAGCCGTTCATCTTCAAGAGCGACAATGCCGACATTGGGATCAATAGTACAAAAGGGGAAATTTTCTGCAGCAGCTGCATTGGACTTTGTCAGAGCATTAAAAAGAGTAGATTTTCCCACATTGGGAAGACCAACAAGAGCAATCTGGAGAGACACGGATAACGAAAAAAGTGAAAATATCTTGAGGGATTTTTTCATTTTTAGCAAACGAGAGTCAGTTAGGGAATTTATGAATTACGAATAAAATATAAAACGGTGCTGCGGAGGAATTGAGCGATTCGTAATTGTTTATTGTTAATTGACTACGCTGTTGCCACCTCTGACATTTTCATAATTGGTCCCATAATAGCCGCTACGAGGAATCCGACAACCACACCAATAACAAGAATGATAAGTGGTTCCATAAGGGCACTGAGATTTTTTACGATATTATCGACTTCTTCTTCGTAAAACTCTGCCAGTTTTCCACTCACTCCGTCTAGCTGAGCAGTCTGTTCACCAACTCCAATCATAGACACAAGCATAATCGGCCACATCTTTTTTTGCCCCTTGATATTTTCTGCAATGGTAATACCTTGTGAGACATCTTCAGAAATTAATGATATTCTGCGTCGGTATACCTCACTTCCCACGATGTCACCAGTAATATCAAGGGCTTTTGTAATGGCAATACCAGACTTGAGAAGTGTTGCAATACTTCGACAGAAACGAGCAAGAACAACTTTTCGAGATAGGTTTCCAAAAATAGGCGTTGCAAAAATAAAGACATCCCAATAATATTTTCCGTTTTTTGTTTTCTTCCATTTTCCAAGAGCCATAAATGCAAAAAAGGCACCAATAATACTTGCAGCCCAGTTAGGAATAAAAAAGGCACTTCCGGTTAAAAAATCACTCAGAGCAATAAGTGCTTGTGTTGATTTTGGAAGTTCAGCACCCGCTGCATCAAACATGCTCTTTAGGTTTGGAATCACCAAAACCGTTACTGCCCCAACAACGGCAATAAGCACAATAACGATAGCAATTGGATACATCATCGCCCCCTTAATCTTCCCTTTTATTTTTGCGGATGCTTCCATTTGATCGGCCACCTCAAGAAGTACTTCATTCAATTTTCCTGTCACCTCACCACTTCTGAGCATACCAATCTGTGAGTCCTCAAAAATATCAGGATACTTGTGCATTCCATCAGAAAGACTTTGTCCATTTTCAACGGTATGCCTCAAATAAGAACAGACTCGTTTAATCTTTGGATTTTCTGCCTGCTCCTCAAGAATAAACAGTGTTTTTACTAATGAGAGACCCGCATTAATCATGGTAGCCATCAGCCGAAAAAGAGTAACCCTCTCTTTCGTTTTCACACCTGAATGATCAATCACCCATATATTTAGACGTTCGATTATATTTTTTCCTGCGTCTTCATTT
Source organism: Candidatus Peregrinibacteria bacterium (assembly GCA_024762935.1). Lineage (GTDB taxonomy): Bacteria > Patescibacteriota > Gracilibacteria > CAIRYL01 > JANTGK01. The sequence goes on from JANTGK010000016.1 coordinate 23,610, forward strand.
ATTTCTACTCCAGAACCAGGTTTTGTCTTTTGATTTTGCGCCTTTCCAATATGAATCATCTCTGATTTTTGCTGTGATGAGGATACAGATGGTGGTGGAGGTGGTGGAGGTGGAGGTGGAGGTGGTGGAGGTGGTGGAGGTGGAGATGAAAGCCGTATTCCCTGATTGTTCAAACCTGTATTTTGATTGGAATCAGTACTATTTAGATTTTGAGCATTCGGGATTTGCACCCCCATAGATATTGGATTCTTCTGGGGAGGTATTTGGTCTATTTCTGGCTGCTGTGGTTTGTTTTCTTCTGACATAATAATAAAAAATTAGTGGCCGCCTGAGGCAACTTTTAGTACTTCTTCTATAGAAGTATCCCCATCAATTGATTTGAGATACCCATCCTGAAGGAGCGTAATCATTCCTTTTTCGATACTCTTATCTTCTATCTCTGCTTCAGATGCACCATCAAGTACCATTTTTTCAATCTCTCGATCAAGCTCCATGAGTTCATACACACCAAGTCTCCCCTTATACCCCATGTCATTACACTTTTCGCACCCTTTTGGACGAAAAAGCGTAAAATTCGTATCAAGTTTTGAATAATCAAATTCACAATCATGTGTTTTCTTCAATGACTTTCGAATATCATCTCGAACACTTTCAGCCGGTTCATACTCCTCTTTACAATGTGGACAAAGACGCCGAAGAAGCCTCTGTGCCTCAATAATTCGAAGAGTTGATGTAATTTTAAACGGTTGAATTCCCATATCTAAGATACGAGTAATAGTTGATACAGACGAATTCGTATGGATTGTAGAAAGTACCATATGTCCTGTGAGAGCAGCTTTAATAGCAATTTCAATAGTCTCCTGGTCTCGAATTTCTCCCACCATTATGATATCTGGGTCTTGACGGAGAGCTGTACGAAGACCACTGGCAAAGTCATACCCAATATCGGGGTGCATTTGACTCTGCGAAAGGCCGAGCATCTCATACTCCACTGGATCCTCAAATGTCATAATATTAACATCCGCATTGTTCAGCTGATACAAAGCAGAGTACAGCGTTGTCGTTTTTCCTGAACCCGTTGGTCCCGTTACCAAGTTGATTCCATTTGGATTCTTCACCATTTCATGAATTCTCTTCAAATTATTTCCACGAATTCCCAATTCATCAAACATAGGAATTGTTCGGTTTTTATCCTGAAGACGCATACAAACCTTCTCACCATGTATCGTTGGGAGAGTAGAGACACGAAGCTCAATCTCTCGACGATCCTCAGTGTACATCTGAAGACGACCATCCTGAGGCTTTCTCTGTTCATCAATCTTCATGTTAGATTGAATCTTGATACGAGAAACGACTGCCAGATGAATATTTGCGGGATATTCAATAATTTCTTGTAGTACTCCATCAACTCGAAACCGGATACGCACCGTAGAAGAACTCGGTTCAATATGTATATCTGATGCCCCCATATCCAACGCATGAGAGAGAAGACTCAATACTATTTGAGGTGAGTTTCCTGCAATAATTGCATCTTGGGCCTTTTCGAGATTTGTCTGACTCATTTCTTAGATGGCTTATTATAAAATGCTGACAAATCAAGACTAATGGAATACAGGAGCTCATCGTTCCCTTCAACTCCATTAAATTTTGGAATCGCTACTGAAATACGATTGACCTGCATCAATCGGACTGGCTTTCCTTCATAAAAATCTTTTTCATCAAGAGAGCCTGAATTTTTTATCATCTGCATAAAGCGAACAAAATTATAATTATTTGCTCGAAATGATAACCGAATCGGAAGAGCTGCATAATCTTTAAATGATTTCGACCCTCCATACGAAATAGTATTCAGGGTAATAGACCCTGTTTTTTCAAGTTCTAATGAAAATCGCTCTAAGAATCTTGTGAGTTCTCCAATACCTTCATGATCTGGAAAAACCTTACTGATTCGTGGCTCATAAATTTCTTCAAATAGGTCTAACTCCTGAAGAGTAATTTCTCTTTCATTCTGTTTATTAACGATATTTTGATCAAGCTGCATTTCTTCATGCTCCTTTTTAACAATAGATTTTTTCACTGCGTCAAGTTCATTCATCTTTGGAAGTGTATGAAAAACAATTGTACATAAAACAATAAGTACTGCTGCTCCAAAAAATGACCATGGACTATGGTGTAAGAGTGGGATTTGATTTACGACCGCCTTTGGATTTAATTTTTCAGGTAGGGTAAACATACTTATTTGGAAGATTTTGACAGAGAATCATCTTCTGCCTGAGAAAAATATGAAAAGTTAAAAGTGAATGTACTTCGTGAACCACCCTCGGCATCCTCCGCTTTTGAAAAACTTCGAAGCCCAGCCCCATCAAAATGACTATCTTCATTAATTGTTTCCATGAGCTGTGTCAATTTTGTAAGACTCATGTTTTTCGGATCACGAACGGTTCCAGAAATTGTTATTTTTGTGTTCTTTCCATCCGTTGTTCCTGAGAATGTATTAAAAACAAGCATCTGGATGGCTCTATTGAGCTCTGGAGTGAGATGAAGAGATTTTTGTGTTGTATTAATGATCCTCAGCATAATGTCTAAGAAATCCGTTCTGTTTTCAATGATCCCAGAAAGAATTTTATTATTTTTAATACCATCAATTTTTTTCTTTGCCATTGATGTTTCATTCACAATCTTTTTTAACTGAGCGCTCTTTTTATCAATTCGCTCCTCAAGAACCATAAGCTTTTTTCCATAATTTTCAGATTGAATCATCTCAGAAAGGGAGCTTTCTGGGTCAAGCGTGACGTTAAAGATTAACAGTGAGACAAACGGAACAATAAAAGAAAAGGCAAACAGTGATCGAGAAATAATCAACAGACTCTCTTTTCTTTTATACCTCTTTTCTTGAAGTCTGAGTTCTTCCTGTGGATCAACGACTTCTTGAGAAAATCCTTCTCCCAGAACTGTTGATGTTTTGCTTTTTTCTTCTTCTTGAGGGATATCTTCTACTTGCACTCCTTGGATAATACTCGAAACAAGATTTGATGTTTTCTCTTTTTCTGATTGTTCTGCACTTTTTGCAGAGGATGCATTGTCCAGGTCTGCAGACTGTAAAATACCTTCGACAAGAATGTTTCCCTCACCTTTCTCTTGAGGAGGTAGTGGGGACTGATTGTTTGCAATTGGTTTCTCCGAAGGAATATCAGATTCAGGAGAAGGCATTTGTTGAAATATATCAGCAAACGGATTCTCTTCTGGTGATGCAACAACTCCTTCTGAAGGATTATTCGTTGGTTCTTTTGCAGGTTCTTCTGATGGAGGTGCTCCAAAAGATGCACCCGATAGTGGAGGAAGGACTTGATCGGAAGGCTGTGTTTGCGGTGTCTCTTGAGGTGCAGCAGCGAGAG
>JANTGK010000017.1 GCA_024762935.1 Candidatus Peregrinibacteria bacterium
CTCCATTAAAAAAACACATAAAATGTCTTTATATACACATATTTGTCGGTTTCTCGATAACTCTAGATCAGCCCGATTTGGAGTAGGAATATTGCTTTTTGGATTCCTTTTTGGGTTCATAACAGCGACAACACCAAAAAATACACAATTTTCTGCAAATTCTCTGAAAACTCCATCAAAAGTTACGTCTTTGAGTCCTCGACCAGAAGCGCCTTCTTTTGAGCTTCTCGACATAAAACCTTTCTCTTCAGCTCCAATGGGGCTTTCGAAGTAAATAAAAATATATTTCTCATCTCTCTTCTCCCATGAAAAAGAAATTTTTCGCCCCTCTCGGAGCACTCGCCCTCAGTATCTGTTTTATCTTCAGCGCACAAGCCCTCGAAGAACTCGACTGGGGAAGCCAAGAAATCGACTTTCCACATGGTAATGGAATTACACACAGTCAATATCCTGCGGGACTCGACATGCCTTCTTTTAACAACTACACCGACAACGAAGGTGGTGAAGGGATTGAAGATGAAAGAAAATTCCTCGTTGCAAAAAATATAACTCAGGCAACTGATGAAGATCCATACACTGATACTGTCACTGCAAAAGTAGGTGATGTCATTTTAGTAAGTGCATTCATCAATAACAATGGAAAGACTGATGATATCGCGACGACTGCTATCGACGCAAGAACAGGAATGACAGATTTTATTAAAACAGGAGAGAACTACACATCTATAAGTGGCACAGAAGTTCAACTTCAACAATACATTTCTGCTTCTAATGGAAACCCGAATCACATTTGGGATACCACCACTATCACTTCAGAAAATGGAAATGCCATCAAACTCCAATACGGAGGAAATCTGAGCATTACACCAAATGCAGGAGGAGAATTTACTGATCTTTCTGTTGAAGAATTTTTTGGAGAAGAGGGAGTACTTATAGGAGACCCATCAAATCCAGACGAAGGAACATTTCGAGGTGGAGCAATAAATGCAATGCACACCTTTGCATATTTCTATGTCATTGAGGGCTCAAAAGTCATCAGCAATACCGTTGATGGAGAATGCCAAACTGATGCTCAACTCGACTGGGTTAATTGGGGTATTTACGAGGGTGCATGTACCGGAGATGTTGTCATCGACACCTGCATGAAGATTGACTGGAACAAAGATGCGAGCGAAAACGTCAATATTCCAAATGCTGGTGAATATGAAGTCGTTGGATATGCCACGAGAGGGGTGAGCTGGGGAACAAACGAGGCATATAAATTTGAAATAAATGGAACAACTGGACCTGTTTCCTATGATGATAATGAGGATGGACAATTTAAAAGTCGGCGGAATAGCAGTATGGGGACCTTTCATTTACATGCAGGCAGCAATACTATTAATATGCTCCGCGGGGTTAGTCCAAATGATAGTGTGGCTGTTACTCGAATCTGTCTTAGCAAAAAAGATACGATACCAGATGCACCAACATGTAATATAAATATTTCTCCTGCTTCAGTCCAAACAGGCGAAAGTGCTACTCTCAGTTGGAGTACATCCAATGCTGAAAATGCAATTATCAGTAATATTGGCAATGTAAACCTTGATGGAAGTAGAAGTATTTCACCAAGTACTACAAAAACTTATGTTCTTACTGCCACTGCATCAGATGGACAGACAGCAACATGTCAGGAAACTCTTACGATTGAAAGCCCACCCACCTCCCCACCTCCAGACTCTAATAATGAAAGTTGTAAAAGTGATAGTGAACTCACTTGGGTTAATTGGGGCTACCATGAAGGAGCATGTACTGGAGATGTCGTTGTAGACACCTGTAAGGAGATTGACTGGAACAAAGATGCGAGCGAAAACGTCAATATTTCGAATGCCGGTGAATATGAAGTTGTTGGATATGCCACGAGAGGGTTGAGCTGGGGGACAAATGAGGCATATAAATTTGAAATAAATGGAACAACTGGACCTGTTTCTTATGATGACAGCGAGGATGCACAATTTAAAAGTCGGCGGAATAGCAGTATGGGGACCTTTCATTTACATGCGGGCAGCAATACTATTAATGTTCTCCGCGGAGTTAGTCCAAATGATAGTCTCGCTGTTACCCGAATCTGTCTTACCAAAAAAGGGAATCCTTCTTTTCAGCTCATAAAAAAAATCTCGAATGATGGTGTGAATTACGGAAAGGATATCAATCGCAGTAATGGAGAGACTGCTTATTATAAACTTTTTATAAGTAATAATGGAAATGCTGCCGGCGACACATCTGTCAGTGATAGTCTTGGAGCTGCCAGCAATGGAGGATCAGTTGGAAATATTACTAATGCTTCTGTTACATGCGCCAGCAGTGCTACTTGTACTGGAGCATTTGAGAATGGAAATTTAAATATCTCCAACCTCGAACCAGGTCAATCTGTTTCTATTACATATCAACGAAGTGTGAGCGACCAAGGAGTTCCTGAAGGAGGAAATTCCTCTATTGTCGATACTGCTTCTCTTTCTCAAGGAATTCAAGATCACGCAACGGTACATATTACAAAACAGGCTCAGGCTCCTTCGTGTTATTTGAACGCTGACCCAACCTCGATTATTGCTGGAGAAAATGTTGATCTCACTTGGACAACTCAAAATGCAACAGAGGGAACAATTGATAATGGCATCGGAGATATTCCGTTACCCAATAACTCAACAACCGCTTCACCAACACAGACCACTACCTACACTATGACCGTCACTGGCCCCGGAGGACAAGCGACTTGCCAAACAAATGTAGATGTAACTCCTGCCGAAACAGATTTTAGCGTCGACAAGCGAGTTTGGACGGGTACTTCGTGGAATGACAATACCACGCTAAACAATGAAGGAGTTGCTTATTATCGTGTTGCAGTACAAAACATCGGAAATATAACAGGAGAAATTACTCTCACTGATATTCTCTCAGCCTCTAGTAACGGAGGAAGCCTTGAAGGCATCACAAATGAAGAAATCGACTGCCCAGTAGGAGGAACATGTACTGGCTCTCTTACCAGTGGAGGTATCCAAGTTACAAATTTCCCAGTAGGAGAATATTTAGTCGTTGACTACCAACGTAAAGCAAAAAACGCAGGAATTCCAGCTGGAGAAAATTCAAACATCGTTAATACTGCAAAACTTTCAAATGGAAAAACAAATACAGCGAGTGTAACGGTTATTGGAGAAGGACTCTCCCCTGTCTTTCAGGTTATGAAGACCGTCTCCAGTGATGCTATTAATTATGGAGAAAGTATCACAAGAAATAATAATGAGGTTGCCTCATATAAGATTGTTGTTACCAATGTTGGAAATGGTGCCGGAGACGTAACGCTCACAGATGGAGAATCTACTCCAACAAATGGAGGAAGTCTGAGTACATTCAATGCTGAAAATATTCAATGCGATGCGAATGCGATATGTTCAGGATCACTGGCAGGCGGAGGTATAAATCTCCAAAATCTTGATACTGGAAAATCTGTAACCGTAACATATAAAAAGACAGCCAATACAAATGGCATCCCTTCAGGGGAAAATTCAATTATTACCAACACTGCCACGCTCTCGACAGGGGTAAGTGATACCGCAAATGTTACACTTCGTGCTGTTGATGTAAATCCAAGCTACATCATTGATAAAACAGTTTCCAATACTGGGGATTCATACCAAGAGAACGTTATGGTTCAAAATGGTGAAACAGCTTATTTTAAAGTTGTTGCGACCAATACAGGAACTGGAACTGGAGATGTCACCATTACCGACTCTCTTCTTGGGGCAACAAATGGAGGTAGTCTTGGTGCAATTACAAATGAAATGATCACATGTGCTACTGGAGCAAGTTGCAACGGAACACTTACCGGAAATGGAGTAGTAGTCACCAATTTCGGTCCAAATCAAAAAATAATCATTACGTATAATCGTACCGTATCAAATGCAGGGATTCCTGCTGGAGATACTTCGAATATTGTAAATATGGCTAAACTTTCAACAGGAGATACAAACGAGGCAAGTGTTACCATTCCTGGACCTTCAGCACAACCACTCTGTTCAAACTTTATCTCTATCCCACCAACAACAAATCCAGGTGAACCAATTACTCTCAATTGGAATTCAAGAAGTCAAGTCTCTTTCAGTATTGAAGAACACCCCATTGGAGAAGATTATGTTATTCCATATTCTGAAAATGGAACCCAAACAAATTTTACTATTTCAGAAGGTATATTCACAGATACAGAATATACTCTCACCATCTATAATGGACCTGATCTCACAGGAGAAAGTGCCACGTGTCCAACACTTGTTGTCCCAGTTAATACTCCAAATTTTGAGATTTCAAAGCTCATATCAGACGATGGTATCAACTTTACAAATGAAACCATAACAGTAAATGATGGTGATGATGTGTACTATGCTGTTGTCGTTCAAAACACAGGAAGCTTTACTGGAACCATTGGTATCACTGATACTGCTAGTGCAGGAACACGTGGAGGTGCTCTCACGTTAAATGGACCAGCACTAATGACCCCCCCAGGTATCTGTTCAGGAGGTAATATTTTTGATGGTGAAAACCCCCTCATCTGTACCCTCCAACCAAATGGAACAATTACCGCCACATATTCAAAAAAAGCAAATAATGAAACTATTGAACCAGGAAAACGTTCAAATTTTGTAAATGTTGCTGAGCTCCTCCCAACAGGACAACAAGATGATGCAGAAGTCATTGTTCGTGGAGGAGAAGTAGAAGCTGATCTTGCGGTTCAGATTTCAGTAGATGATGATAATGTTCCCCCAAATACTGCTGATCAAACCACAACACTCACCTACACTGTTCCATGGCAGAATCTTGGAAATATTGATATGCCGAATACGACCGTTACCATCTCATGTGATGCAGATGCTGTAACAAACCTCCAGACTGATGAAGGAACGGTAAATGGAACAAATATTGTGTTCGATACATTTGACACTGTTTCAGGTGAAAGTGGGAGCTTTACCTTTACAGCAGATCTTCAAGATGGATTTGGAGATCCTGCCGATTCTTATATCTGCAGCGCGCATATCGAAAGTAACGACTTCCTCCCTATCTCATCAGAAGAAACAAATCAAATGAATAACGATGATGAAGTTCCAGTCATGGTAAATCCGAACAATCTCGATAAGAAGTCAAAACGAGTAACAAACCTTCGAACGGAGATGAGTGGAACAAATATAGAAGCCTCTGAAGGTGACCAACTCACGTATACTCTTACCTACAAAGCTGGAGACCAAGGGGCAAATGGATTTATCTTTACTGATGATATTACTGATATCTTAGAATATTCAGACATCATTGATGCTGGAGGGGGAAACGTTTCAAACGGAACAATAAAATGGGATGCCATTGATATACCTGCAAATACAACACAAGAAGTATCGTTTACCATACAGGTATTTGATGTCATATCAGGAGGAGATTTTAAAATGACAAATGTGTACGGAGACACAGTCACCGTAAAACTTCCAAAACTGGTGAAAAATAAATATGTTCAAGTCAATGATGGCGCTCGAGGAAAAGAAAAAACTGCAAAACGAAATGACGTTCTCACATATACTCTTGCGGTCACCAATACTGGTGAAGCAGCACAGGTAGACTATATCTTTAGTGACGATATTGGAGATATTCTCGGTTCAGCTGATATAATTGATCTCGGAGGAGGAGAAATGACTGGAAACACCATCTCATGGCCAGCAGTAACAATTGGTACTGGAGAAACAGTGGAGAAGATGTTCCAAGTTCAAATTCGATCCTCATTTGACGACATGGTAGATTATGAACTCCGAAATGTTTTTGGAGAAGAAACTATTGTACGAATTCCACATCTCGCAGAAATAAAGACAGTGACAAACCTCAGAACAGGTGAAACAGGAGTGTCTGTTGAAGCAGAAGCTGGGGATACCCTTAATGTCATTCTTACTGTAGAAGAGGTGGGGAAAGTCGGAACAGAAAAGGATTATGTCTTTATAGATAATGTTACTGATACCCTAGAATATGCGACCATTTCGGATATTTCAGATGGTGGAGTACTTGATGCCGCAACAAATGTTATTACTTGGCCAGCAGTTGATATTCCTGCTGGATCAACAGTTGATCGAACATTCACCGCTACTGTTTTTGCTGAAACAGATTGGCCGAGTGAAGGTGATTATCAGCTCGATAACTTCTTTGGAAACACAACAACGGTTACCGTGGGAGAGCTCTTTGTCGATACGATTATCGAAAAAGTAGCCTCTGTACCTGAAGCAACTCCAGGTGGAGATATTACATATACTCTCACATACCGAAATATTGGAGATCGAAGTGCTACAAATGCAGTTATTACTGATGACTATGATGAGACAAAAATCGATATCACATCTCTTCCGAACAACTGTGCACTCATTGTTATTCCATCACTTGATGGAAGCGATACACCGCTGGAGAGTATTGGAGGACCAGCAGCAATACAATGTCTTCTCGAAGATATTCCAGCACACTCTACAAGCTCTACTATTGAATATGTCGCCACTGTTCTTGATCAGGCAGAAGGGACCATAAATAATACAGCAACAATTGGACAAGATCAGGTTGACCAAGATCTCAGCAATAATACTGATACAGCAAGTGTACCGGTTAACAACAAAGGACTCACTATCGAAAAAACTGGAACGCCTGATAGCCTTGTTAACGGACAAAAAGCATCATTTACCGTGTCAGTGACAAATAATGGTGCTACAAAAAAGACGTTCACTGTTAGAGATGTGCTTTCTGATGGAAATAATAAAGGATCTCTCTCCTTTATAAATGACAGCTTCTCTGTAAATTTTGTTCCAGAATCATCAGGGACATCTACGGGAACATTTGCCAATAATGGAATCGTTCAAATCACTGATCTTGAGCCAAAGACAAAAGTAATATTTACATACACAAGAATCGCAGATAATACTACTATTCCATTTAACCTCAGCTCACAATTTATCAATACAGCGACCATCATTGAAGATAACCTCAGTGCTACAGATGAAACGTATGTTACAGGTCCGACAAAAGGTGGAGGTGGGGGTGGAGGAGGTGGAGGAAGACGACGAACTTCAAATAACATAAATCTTCTCATCCAAAAAGAAGTAAAAGATGTTCATGGGAAATGGCATGATGCCGACACTTTTGATCTTGCTGCTGAAATAAAGAAAGACGCAAAACAGAAGGTCGACTACAAAATTGTCGTCCACAATGAAGGAAGCTCAACAGGAACAAACATTAAGGTCGAAGACATCTTTACAAGTGATTCTCTCAAAAGGATTAAGATTACAGATGTTGATGGGGCAAAATGGAGTGCTACAGATCAGACCTTTACCATTCCGACTATTCGATCTGGAAAATCTGCTACAATCAGGTATTCAGCACTTCTCTCTCTCCTTGGAGAATTTCACGAGATAGCTAGTGGAAAAAATGTAGCAACCATTACTGATGCAAGTGTTCTCAAGTCGAGTTCCTCGCTCATCAGATCTAGTAAAGCTGTAGTAAAAGGAGTTGGTGAAACCGACCCAGCCTTTGTAAAAACTGAAATTGCTGACAAAATCACTCTTCAGAAAACAGTGCAGAAAAAAGTGATAAAGGCAGGTGATGAAGATACCTTTAATATTATCGTTCATAATCGAGGAAAAATGGACTATGAAAACGTAGTCGTAACAGATAATTTCCCTTTTGACTTCTTAGATTTGGTTCAAGCAAATAATCTCAAAGATATTGATAAAGAAAATCAAAAACTAACTTTCAGCAAAAGAAAACTCAAGGCTGGTGATATCTGGATTATTAAACTCAAGGTCAAAGCAAAAAATACTGTTCCAGGAAACACTCGAGTTCGAAACTCTGTCACCATTGCAGCAGATAATGCTGATCTAAGTGGGCTCTATGCATATGCTGAGATTATCGTCACACCACTTCCACAACCAAACGTTCTCATCAGTACTGGACCATTTAGCAAACAACTCCTCTTGATTCTCCTCGGACTCATCGCTCTTGGATTCAGTGGACGACAGATGCTAAAACAACGAAGAAGATAATTCTCCTTTTACAGAGGAACACAAAGACGCCCCTCGGGGCGTCTTTTTGATTCGTAATGATCAGGTAAATGTCCAAGCACCAATACACAAATAACAAACAATACTTAAATCCCAAACCCAATTGTTGTTTTAATGCTGGAGCAGTCTTGGATCTGGCTCTTCCATATTCAATATTCTCTCTTCTATATTCTCACTCCTCGATTTGCCAATCAATCTTATTCTTCCCCTGAGAAACAAGAATTTCATTTACTTTTGAAAAATGTCTGCAGCCAAAAAATCCCCTATTTGCTGAAAAAGGCGAAGGGTGTGAGGCTTCAAGTATAAAATGTTTTTTTCGATCAATAATATGGCCCTTCTCTTGAGCATATTTTCCCCAGAGTAAAAATACAACCCCCTCCTGTTTATCAGAAATTTCTTGAATAACTCTATCTGTGAACTTTTCCCATCCATGACCAGCATGAGAAGCTGGACTTCCAGCATTTACACTCAGAACAGCATTTATAAGAAGCACTCCCTGCTGTGTCCATTTTTCTAAATTCCCATGACTTGGAATTTTACACCCAACATCAGCATGAAGCTCCTTGTATATATTTCTTAGAGAAGGAGGAAGAGGGAGGACATCTCTATTGACTGAGAAACAGAGTCCATGGGCTTGGTTTTGTCCATGATATGGATCTTGCCCGAGAATCACAACTTTTACGTTATCAAAGGGACATTTCTCAAAAGCATGAAAAATCTGCCCCGGCGGCGGATACACATTTTTTCCGGCCGTGATCTGATCGACAATGAATTGTTTGAGTTTCAAAAAATAGGTCTTTTGAAACTCATCTTCCAAAACTTCAAGCCAAGATTTTTCTATTTTCGGGGAGATTATGGGCATCTGAAAAAGTCCTCTCGGCCAATGTAACATAAAATCATGTCTCAATGCATAATTTGCTCTTCTTGAGTATCATGGTCGAGTATTCGTTCCACAACAGATTGTCGCGCTGTATCTAAGACAGATGATGAGGCCGATTCATCAGAATCTTCCCCTAAACCATGAGCTTTTAACATTCGTTTTAGCGCAACAATATTTTTTAAGACCCATTTCATGGACCTCAAGTCGTACTTCTCTTGAAACTGTTTTTGAATTTGTTCATCATTCTGAAGCATGGTATCCATCTGAATAATCTGTTCCACAGAAAATCCTGAAAACTCCTGAACAAGGTCAAAAAATAATTCTTCCAATATATCCAATGACTCCGACAATTCTTTTGCACCAAATACTCCAATATTCACCTGCTGGTGCACTTCTTGAAGTCTCAACGTCACTGCCACAGAGAGTGTCGGTATGACTACAAGAGATGGAAAAAGCCTGTGTATCTCTCTCAATTCTCTTATATACCCTTCAAGTATTACCTGTGACACGGGAACATCAGCTGTATTCACCATGTTTTCTAATCGCGATGCAAGGGCATTCTGCACAAAAACAAGAGCAGTATCATCAGGATTGTAGTCGATTTTACCCTCCTTCTCTGTGATAAAATTACTTGGATTACTACATTGACTCACCCATTTCTGAAGTATATCAGGCTCATCTGCAGGCATCCCGTCAATCCTTTGAAGAAAAGATTTTTGTTGCGCCTTAAACATACTAAGGACACTAAATACATCTACCGGGCTCATATCAGCCAATTGGGTCTCCAGTAATCTTGACATTTCCTTTACGTATTCTTTCCGCTGTTCTCGATGCTCATCACCCTCCCCATCACCCAATTGCAAAAGTGCATTGCGAACAACAGAAACAAGCCTTCTTTGTATATCTGTGGCCCTCATAGTAAACGTATCACTTAAGAGTTCAGCAATCTGATGTGATAATTTATTCCTCTGTAGATGATTCTCCTTTTTTCCTCGCATTCTTATAAATATAAAAAAATGATAATACCCCTATGGATAAACAGAAAGAAAAACAGTCTGTATCATTCGGTCAACAAAACACCATTACTTCTTCGGGCTTCCGTCTTTATAATGATTTCTCTCCCAATCTGCAGTCGATTCGTTATACTCACCAAGAAATTTATTAGGAACTGATACATATTCCGGTGAAGCATATGGATCGTCTTCATCTTCTTCTTCATCTTCTTCATCATTACCGTTCACCAAGAGCGCTGCGTTGTTCATGAATTTATCAAGTTTTTCAATTGTAGCAAGAGGCAGAGGAGAATCCGGATGAGAACCTCCCTCTTGTTGACGAAGAAAACCCTCGATATCATCAAGACCTCTTATGTTGGGCGAACCATCAAGAACGTGATAATCACTAGCAACAGGAGATGTGTCGATACTTCTTTCATTCATAAATATAAAAAAATATATAATGCATATTAATAATTTATTATTTAGTTTGTCAAGCTTTTTTCGTCGCACTGATATCGCATTCATCAAGAAAAACGTAGAAGAAACCGTGTTTTGATCAAGGTGTACACCGTACATAACATTTCACATAGCTTTTCGCCGGAGCAGGTGTGTCGAAGACCACCTGCTCCACATATTTTGATTGCTGTGGAATTTCCGCCAATACAACATTGCTAGACGTGAAGAAGAGAAAAGCCAATAAAAATATTGAGAAAAGTCTCAAAAGTTTTTCCTGAAGAGTCTTATCACCGGAGAGAAGAGTCTTATCACCAGAGAGATTTATAGAATCGATATCTTCACAAGTGGGAACAATGGGTGCCTGGAGTTCATTCGGAACATGCATCAATTCATTCCAAAGGACAGTGTTGTTCGGCCAGGATTTTCTCATCTTATCAAACTTTCTCGCATAGTCAAGAGAGGTGGTGTTATACACCTCAAAATATCTACTCATTTCAGACCCAAACTGTATACGAAAATATTCCTGCAATCGCCGTAAGTATTGTCCTGAGGAATGCTCAAGAAAGTGAAGAGGAGAGTGCATTCCCTCATTTCTTGGGTCACTCTTTACTACAAGAGTATCTATGATTTGTTTAACCGGTCCCGGGGCTCCCGGCCCGATAATTTCCTGATGTTGTAACCTTAAGAAAGCCTCCTTTCGTTTTTCGATATCCGGAAAGGTAATAAGCCTATCGACCATACCATTCGGTGCTTGACTGGCCATAATTCCCACCTCGGAAAGCCCGATGTAATTTCTCTTGTCGAATTTATCTTTTTGCTTGTCATAGGCATTATTTGCCCCTTTGAAAAATGCTTCAGTTCACCATTTTTATTATTCACAAGATTTGCTATCTCCCTCGCATAATCAGCATTTATATGAGAAACTCCGAGTTTTTCCGGCACAAGATCAACATTGAGATGTGCCATGTATGCTCAAAAATATACTGTACTATACACTAAATAATATTTTTGTAAAGTAAGTACAGGAAGAAGAAACTTCTTTTATTTGATGAGTCCTCAAAACCTCAAAAATACGCGTTTTTACACCCCTACTCGGAGGATTCGTGCGGCAGCAAGTGCTGCATTTCCTGGGTCAATAACCGTAAGAACAGGAGTACCACTTGGCATCTGCAAAGTAGAGTTAATATTCACCATCATATCAACTTTATCAGCAAACGGAGGACAGGCTATTACAGGATGAGTTGTATTTGCTGCACTAAAACCTGAAAGGGCATTACTTCTTCCGGCAAGAGTGATATAGACAATTTCATCTTTCCCTTCATTTTCCTCTAAAATTCCAAGAACTGTCTTTGGATTTTTATGGGCACTTGCCACGTTGAGTTCATGCGGTACACCAAAATCATCTAATTTTGACTGAATTTTTGCTGCGAATGGCTTATCAACTTCAGAACCGAGAATAAAAATAACTTTTTTCATAAGAGGGGAATATGTACAGATATTGTGTCAAATATAGAAAAAAGCTTCAAGTTTTTTATACTCATAATTGCATACTCGTGAGTAAAAATCTGCAGATGCAGATTTTTACTCTCCCATTTTCCATGTATCCAGGTTTTCTGGATCAAGGAGTTCTTTTACTTTATCTAATATACCATCAAAAGGAATACGCTCTTGAGCCCCCTCCGTCATATTCCGAAGAATAATAATCCCCTCCCTCACTTCAACATCACCAAGAATAAGCGTCCATGGAGCTCCAAACTTATCTGCATTTTTCAGCTGATTCCTCATGGAATCTTTTCCAATAGCTCCTCGAACATGAACCCCCATATCATGCAGATCAGAAATGAGCTTCATAGCCTTTCCTTTTGCAGACTCCCCAATACATGCTACATATACATCAACATGATCTTTTTCAGGGGGTACTACTCCTGCATCCTTTAAATGAGAAATAAGGCGTTCTACTCCCCCAGCAAATCCAAACCCAGGAGTCGGTTGCCCCCCGAGCTTTTCTATAAGCCCATCGTATCGTCCTCCGGCAAGAACACTCAGTCCATCTTCATCTACAAACTCAAAAACAGTATCACAATAATAATCAAGGCCCCGAACAAGCTTTTCGTTAATGGCATACTTTACTCCGACCGCATCAAGATAATGAAGGACTTTTGCAAAATACTGTTTTGATTCATCGTCAAGAAAATTTTCAAACTTTGGAGCTAATTCCGACAAAATTTTGTCATCTTCATCTTTACTATCAAGTATTCGAAGAGGATTTGTTTCTATTCGACGCTGAGAATCTTCTGAAAGATTTCTTAATTTTGGAAGAAAATAATCTCGAAGAGCCACTTCATATTTCTTTCTGCTTTTTGCCGTACCAATAGTATTTATATGAAGAGTAAATCTATCATCGATTTTCAAGTCCCGTAATATTTTACTGGCCAGAAGAATGACCTGTGCATCAAGTGAAGGGTCACGATTCCCGAGTACTTCAACCCCAAACTGTCGGAATTCTCGGAAACGCCCTTTCTGAGGACGATCATGTCGATAGTGTGGTTCGATATAATAGAATTGCACTGGTTGTGCCCAACTATTCATACCGTGCTCAATAAATGCTCGACACACTCCAGCTGTTGATTCGGGTCGAAGTCCATATGTATGCTTTTCTGTTTTTATTTTATACATCTCCTTCTCGACCACATCTGTTGCTACACCTAAACTTCTCTCAAAAACACCAATATCTTCTAAAAGTGGTGTTGTAATCCTTCGAAAACCCGCTTGTCGTGCTCGATGTCGAATAGCCTTTTTTACAACGGTATAATAGTCATGATCTTCCGGAAGCATATCATGCATTCCACGGACAGATTGAAATTTCTTCATCTTCTTAGTGTTCTCTTCATCTGACATAAAAGTATTAAGAAAGAATTACTGATGAAATGTATCATTTTTTGTATTCAGTATGCAAGACACGCGTACTGAGTATGGAGGATAATTTTATATCAAAGAGGTGTAGCTGAAATATCTATTGTTTTGGTTGATCTTTTATACCTTCACGAATCACATGATAGTCCCCTGTCTCCGTATTTAAATCATAAATACTAAAGTTTGTTTTTATATCAAAACCACTATAGTGAACAGCAAAATTTAAAGACGCAGATCCTTCCTTGTCACAACTCCGAATACGATGAAATACTCCTTTTGGCCACACCAGCATTGCCGGTCCATCAAACACAATACGATTTCCATTTTTTACAAGATTCGGTTTTACTTCAAAAGACTCTATACGCCCATATTCTTTTGTATAGATATCTATATAACGAGTTCCCTGTAAAACAATAAGATTGTCATCTTGCCACGGATGCATATACCAAGGTCTCTCTACACCACCAACAGGGCCAGGTGAAATAGCACCTTTTGTATGAATAACTCGATCGATAGCATCGATATGAGAAAAATACTGAGGATCAAGAGCATCAAAAAATACACCTGGTGTACGTCGAAGAATTTTAAGGGGAAGTACCTGATATAATCCGGAAACTTCTTCAATAATATTTTTTTTACTCATATGCCTTTGGAAAATAGCAAGACCATTGTAATACCATAAAATCGTATCATCAAGAAGTATATATTTCATTTCTTCTGCCTTTACCCTCTATACTTATACATAGAAAAAGAGTATAATATCAAGAAATAATATTTTTCTACAGATGGACCAACTTATTGGCTTTCTCTCAGGCACCTGTCTTTTTCTAGCAATTGCATCAATCGTATTTCACTATACCAAAAATCTTATTGTTCCCTTTGTTGGCTGGATGCTTATTATTGGTACAAGCTATAGTATTCTCAGGACAAAAACAGAAATTTTTACCGACTGGCCACCGCTCACTCTTGATCCAGAGATTGTTCTTCACCTTTTGGTTCCCCTTCTTATTTTTGAATCAGGAAGAAAGTTTGGAATACGAGATTTCGAAAAGGAAAAAATTCCAATCACATTCTTCTCTATCATCGGCGTCATTCTTACTGTATTTCTCTTTGGATACCCAATAAGCCTACTTCTTAATATTCCTCTTACACATGGACTGCTGCTTGGAGCAATTATTGCACCAACAGATCCTATCGCAGTAAATGCTGTATTTACAAAGTTTATTGTTCCAAAGCGACTCAAGGTACAAATGGAAGGAGAGTCTCTTTTTAATGATGCTACTGGAGTCCTTCTCTTTACAATGATGTTTGGAATTGCCATTGAAAATCAACAAGCATCTCCAGATAATGCTATTTTCTTTTTCCTCTGGAGTATTGGAATCGCCATGCTCATAGGATCCCTTATGGGTTGGATAGTGGGGACACTTCTCAATACCTGGAAAGAAAATGAACTGGCAGGAACAATTCTCACGCTCTCACTTGCCATTGCTGCCTCTCTCATCACAGAAACTGTTTTTCATGCTTCTGGTATTATCGGTGCTCTGTTTTCAGCAATGGTATTTATGAAAACAGAAACCACAATGGGGAAAAGTGAATGGAAAACATTTGATACTTTTTGGAATCATATCGGAGTCGTTTCAAATAGTGTCCTCTTCTTTCTTTTGGGAAGCAGCTTGGGGCAACAAGAATTTTTTATGAGCTGGGTACTCCTCTGGGCAGTTATTCTTCTCGCTGTTTCACGAATTATAGTTGTTTATGGGGGCGGACTCATTCTGAGAGTAATACATAATAAAATACCCCTTTCATGGCAAAATATTCTTTATTTTGGAGGAATTCGAGGAGCTATTTCTGTCGCACTTCTGCTCACCATTCCAGAAGACTATGTTTATCGAGACCCATTCCTTAGCATTGCCTTCGTCTTAATCATTTTTACACTTATCTTAAACCCAATTTTTATCAATAGATACTTATCAAAGCACAACCTTGAAGAGGTCTCTTCAGATGATGAAATCACTGTTGAAATCAAGGCAAAAATAAAAATTAAGGAAAATCCATAAGATAAATATTCTCTTATAAGAGTTCCCTTTGGCAGTAATCTTATAATTGGAAAATCGCTTATTTCTTCATCTCATAACACTGTCACTCTGCGACTTTGAGACTCTGTATCTTTGAAACTTTGCAACTTTGCAGCTTTGTATCTTTATAACTTTGTAACGTTGCAGCTTTGTATCTTTGTATCTTTATAATCATCTACTCCCCTTCCACTCGGTACTTCAATTTTTCCCCATTGATAAACTGATTGATGGAAAAAAGAGCTTCGCTATACATTTTTTTCATAGAGTCATCAGCATAAAAAGCTGTATGAGGAGTGATAATTACCTGCGGGAGATGAATCAGCTCGTCATCTTCTTTGATATTCTTTTCATGTTCAAGGACATCAAGCGCTACATGACTGATTTTTTCAGATTTTATTCCTTCTACCAACGCTTTTGTGTCAATTATTCCTCCACGAGCAGTATTAATAAGAATAACGCCATTTTTCATTTTTGATATTGATTCACTATTCACCATATGCCGAGTGCTCTCTAACAGCGGCACATGCAAACTAATAATATCTGATTTTTCCCATACCTCCTCGAGAGATGAGTATGTAAAATGACATTCTCGAGCCATATCTTCATCTTGAAAAACATCATAGGCAATGACATCCATCAGAAAACCCAGCGAAGCAATTCGAGCTACATTTTTTCCAATTTTTCCGACACCAACAATACCAAGGGTTTTACCCTTTAGTGCAATTCCACGAAGTCCATGAAAATCAAAAGAGCAGTTTTCAACTCTGTTATCGCTTTTTTTTATCTGACGGATTGTTGAAAGTAAGAGTGCAAAAACATGCTCAGCTATAACATGTGATCCATAGTCAGGAACATTGCACACTGGAACATCTTTTTGTTTTGCTGTTTTTAAGTGAATATGGTCATACCCGACAGATCGAGTCACAATACACTTCAAATTAGGCAACGATTCGATGACCTGTTTTGTGATGGGGGTGTGAATAAAAACACAAAGAATTTCTGTCTTTGGATATTTATTGACAATTTCCTCTTCAGAAAGAGTACGGCATTCTATTTGTGCTTTTGGATACTTTTCTCGAATTTGAGCTTCATCTTCTGGTTCTACTTCTAAAAAAACAATATTCATATCATCAATTTCTCTTGGAAGTAGACTTGTCATATTTATTTTTATATACTATAACAGTATACTGAAAAAATGTAAATTTATCTATAAGAAAAAAATATATCCCAGAGCCCCCTCTTTCAACTCAAGGACATCCAAATCTCTATATTCTCCCTTCTCTATTCAATATTCTGCAATTCAGGCAAAGGAGGTGAAATACACAAATATTTTGGAACACACAGCCAAATGCTACTGCCCCGGTGGATAAGCTTCAAATCGTGGGTGGTCCCACGAAATTTCTTCACATTGTTGCGTAGTCAGAGTATCACCTGATTTTTTCTCTCGGATTGTTCCATCTTTGTTCATCTCGTCGTAATTCATCAGATTCCCCTGCTGCGTAGCACCTTGCTCAAAACCTCGAGCCTGATCTGGGTCAGCCACACGATTCCCGCTGAGGTGATGAGTGAGTTCATGAGCAAGCGTTCGCCCGTCTTTATCACGACTATTGTCGAGAACAATATAGGGTCCTACGAGATATTTTGGTGTATTCCCATCATAAAATGACCGCGGTCGAACACTTTCTCCAGCATAGGTAATATCGTCAGGATAATCGACATAAAATACTTTCGTACAAGATGCCATGGGAATAATGGTCTCAGTAGACCCATCATAGAAATTTGAAACTCCATTCGGAAATACTTCGGCTGGGGCGTCATCTTCATCGGGACCAAAAATTTTTCTCCATGCTTCGTTTGAAAATTTATGATACCGGTGCACGATTTCAAGAAAGTGTGGACAATTACAATTTTTGGCATTTTTATAATAGATATCCTCTGCTTGCTGAATATCTCTCAGTGCCTGTTCATGAGTCACATCAGCATTCGGTGCAACAAATGTCTCAACGCAGATTACTTTTTTTGTTTTTCCAGTAAGAGCAGCAAGGGGCCGAGAATCTGGAGTATAAATGGCATGATCATTAGCCTCGAGAGAAGTTCCTCCAGATCGAAAAAGTTTTTGTACTAATTCTGTATTTTCCGTGTTCACCACAATACCACCAGCAATTTCGTGACCCCCTTCCGTCATGCCTTCAAGAATAATCTGTCCAATAGCCCCTTCAAAGGAGCCCGTCTCAGATGCGATTAATTCTCCTGAAATCCCCGCTGCCTTTCCTGGTGTTTCTACAATTTCTCCCCGAAAGACATCATTATAAAGAACAATATTTTTATACAACAAGGTTTCAGGAAATTCAAAATCAAACGTAACAAAAAGCTCATCTGCACCAACAGGAGCAAAAAAATGAATAGGAATACCAAATGTCTCTTCTGAAACTGGATATGCAGACTCGACCTGAAGACCTATAGGAAGGATAGAAAAAGAGTCACTGAACTCAAAATTTTGTCCATTAGAGTCTGCTGTAAATGTGACCTCTGCATCACCATATTGATCAGCAATAAATACTGCATGATTCCCATCTATGTCAATTTTTCCAAAATTTGATTGTGATGATATTTCTGCTGGAACTTCATTTCCAAAGGCATCAGTGACCATTAGGTCATATTCTTTTTTATTGAGAGACTCCCGACCTCCAGGCCCTTTCATTTCTAAAGCAGAAAAGGTTTTTGGAATGCCAGGAGAAAAGGTAACTTCTTGTCTCCTTTCGATTCCACTTTTAATATCTCTCAAGAGAAGAATATGACTCCCAGAAACCGTTGTTTTCACCTTCACCAAATACTGTCCTTGACTGAGTTCTATTACCGGAAAAGAGCTGGAATCATATTCCTCTTCTGGATGAAGAGTTGCGGAGGTACGAAGAAATTTTGCAGAAATGTTTCGATTTTCCAAAAGAGTATTCTCGGCGTTTAACACTTGGAATTGAACCCCAATAGTTTGCACTCCATCAGCAATGACATTCTCACCAGATAGAGTTGTAATTTCAATTCGCACATCAGAAGATGATTCATCTTGTTTCTCCTCTACATCATCACTCTTTTCTTCATCATCACTAAAATCTTCTTCAGGCAGAATAGGAAATGATGTTCTGGGAAGAAATCGAAGAGGCACCTCCATTGAATTCTCAAGAGTAATAAACCGGTTTCCAATGTCCTGATTATATGTTGTCGTATCATTATCCGCCTGCTTGTCAGTATTCTGAAGAACAAGTGTTCGAAAAAGAATCTCAGACATAAGAGCTCTACTTATTTTTTTATCAGGCAAAATTCCAGAAACGATATTTCTTTTTGCCGCATACTGTAGTGCTGGCTCAAACCAAGCCCCGTCTTCTTCTGTGCTCCATTGTGCAAGTCGTGACATTACCACCACTATTTCAGCAGCTGAGATTTTTTGGTGTGGACCAAAAAATCCTTCCATCTCTCCTCCAGAAAACCCCTTCATGATTCCCTGCTCTTTTAAATAGCATGCATAGGGAGCAAACCATTGTTCATGAACATCAGGAAAACAATTTTTATACTTTTCAATAGATGGCTCTCCAGTAAGTGATCGTGAAATGATGGCTGCAAACTCTCCACGAGAAATATCCTT
This sequence comes from Candidatus Peregrinibacteria bacterium, assembly GCA_024762935.1. Classification (GTDB taxonomy): domain Bacteria; phylum Patescibacteriota; class Gracilibacteria; order CAIRYL01; genus JANTGK01. Next base: position 19,062 of record JANTGK010000017.1, read on the forward strand.
CTCTGGGAGAAATTTCCCCTCATGATTTCCTTGAAAAATATGATTCTGGTGCAAGAACTCAATTGCTTGACGATTCAAATTATTCGGAGAAACATCTGGAAATGGCCGAATTTCCTCGACCGCAAAAACAGTCGCAGCACAGAAAAGAAACACCCCTATGATACAGGAGAGGGAGTACAAGAATCGAAAGATCATACCAAAATCAAAATGCAATACAATGCTAGTCCTTTCATAAAAAATATCAAAGAAGAAATGTGATGAATCATCCATCATAGACGTGAGAATATCCTTCGGAGGGAATCATTGACATATATCCATAAATGGCGCACTCTGTACTCTTTTTTTTACTCTTCTGTGCGAGAAAGGGAGACGAATATCGCTATTATTGGGTCAGAAGGGAAATTTGGAACAGCTCTCACAAAGCTAATGAAGGGGGCTGAGCAAATACCACTGGAGAACTCCAAGAAAACCCAGAAATACAAAAAGTAGTAGTAGAAAGAATTCGCAAGAGTTCCGCACGAATCTTTATTGTTGCTCTTGGTCTTGAGGGGCATACGAGTAGATCTGGCCAAAAAATTTATGAAGAGGTATTTCAAAAAAAAGGTGTTTCGGTGGCAGTAAATATTAATTCAGTGCAGGCCGAGGTTCACCAAATGGCCTCTCAACTCCTAAAAAAAGGACAAAAAGCAGGCCTCTTAAGCCTTCATCCAAATTATGCGGTCGATCAAATAAAGCCCGAGAACCCAGATACAAAATATAATCTTTTAACCGGCTATGAAGTGTCTGACCAAAAGATGAGAAGAATTCTCCCTATTGTGAGAGAAGCCATATCTCATACTCCACATCACACACTTGTCGATCTTCGGGATGAAAGTATAAAAATTGGGGAGAAGGAATTTTCTGGATGTGAACTTCATGACTATGCTCTTACAGCATATCAAATTCTCCCCCATATGGTACGAATGTGTTTTGACGATGAAGAATTTTTTGAAGTTCTTCAGAGAAAAATAATAGTCACTCGAGAGTTCTCTGAAAGACTTATCGCAGAGAATCCGATAGCAAAGAAAATTTTTAAAAAATATTTTCTGAACAAGAATTTTTTAGGGGTACATGAAGCTGTTTCCCTTCTTCCAGAAATTATAAAAGAACTCGGGTTCAATACCATCGATAAATCCCTTCAGCGTATGTTGCAGACTCTTAATTACAAAAAATTATTGGAGATTTCCATCACCAAAGAGCAAATTGCTTGAAACTCAAATACCATAGCTTCTCATTCTACCGGTCAATAAGTTGAAAAAACTCAGCCCGTGTACGTGGATCCGAACGAAAAGTTCCCCTAACGGCAGAAGTATCGGTAATGGCGTGTGGTTTTTTCACTCCTCTCATTGTCATACACTGGTGCACCGCAGAAATCCGAACTGCTACGCCTTTTGGGTCAAGCAGTTCAGTCAAAGTATCTGCAATTTGCATGGTTAAGCGCTCCTGATTCTGGAGTCTTCGAGCAAATACCTCAATAATTCGAGGTATCTTCGAGAGTCCGACAATTTTTTTATGAGGGATATATCCAACAGAAACCTTTCCTACAAAAGGAAGCATATGGTGCTCGCAAAGGGAATAAAACTCAACATCACGAACAACAACCATCTCGTCATAATCTTCACCTGCAAAAGTTGTTAATTCTTTACGTATACTTTCCTCTGCAGTGTATCCTGAGGCTAATTCTAACCACATATTCGCAAATCTCTCAGGAGTTTTTTGAAGTCCATCTCTATTAGAATCCTCTCCAATGGCCTCCAAAATCATTGTACATGCCTGTTTCAGCTTTTGTTTGTTCATAAGAGCAAAAATGTATAAAAAGAGTAGGGATTTAAAAGCAATGGAGCAAGTCTCCTTTCCTTTTTTGAAATGCTTACCTCTTCCCATACCATCTCTTTTTTTTCTTTTGAGGAGAATTTGATTGCCCTTGCTTTTTGGTCGAGGAGGAGTGCTTATTCATACTCGGTGGAGAAGTCATCTGATACGGATGGGTATCAACAATTGGTATAGACTTACTGATAAGCTTGTGAATATTCTTTACATAGGCTGCTTCATCAGCGTCACAGAATGATAGTGCCATACCATTATTTTGAGCACGGCCTGTTCGCCCAATTCTGTGAACATATGTTTCCGGCTCATTTGGAATTTCAAAATTGATGACATGGGTCAGGTCATCAATATCAATACCTCGGGCAGCGATATCAGTTGCCACCAGAACTCGAGTCTGTTTTGTCTTAAAATTTTTGAGGGCATTTTGTCGAGCATTTTGAGATTTATTCCCATGAATTGCTTCTGCTTTTATTCCCGACTTACTAATAAATTTTGCAATTTTATCAGCTCCATACTTTGTACGAGTAAAAATCAGAGCAGAAGGAATAGATCCATCTTGAAGGACATGCATAAGGAGTGATTTTTTGTGCACCTTATCAACAAAATACATTTTTTGCGATACTGTCTCAGCAGTAGAAGAAACAGGAGTTACTTCAATCCGTATGGGATTCGTAAGGAGAGTCCCAGCAAGTTTTGTTATAACGGGCGGCATTGTTGCAGAAAAGAACAGGGACTGCCTTTTTTTTGGAAGTGCGCTGATGATTCTTTTTACATCATGAATAAACCCCATATCAAGCATACGATCTGCTTCATCAAGGGTAAATATTTCAAGAGTATTGAGAGTAATAATCCCCTGATTCATAAGATCGAGAAGCCTTCCGGGAGTAGCGACAAGAATATCGACTCCTGCCTCTATTTTTTTCACTTGAGAAAACTGTTTCACACCTCCAAAAATCACAGCGTGTCGAAGATGAGTACCTTTTCCATACTCACGAAAGCTCTCGTCAATCTGAATAGCCAGCTCACGAGTAGGAGTAACAATAAGAGCTTTTATCCCTTTTCTCCACTGACCTGATTCTTTTTTTTTGTGTAGAATCTGAAGGATAGGGATGGCAAAAGCTGCAGTTTTTCCGGTTCCTGTTTGTGCACACCCCAAGACATCCTTGTGTTGCAATATGGCAGGAATGGCTTGCTCTTGAATTGGAGTTGGAGCGGTGTATCCCTTTTCTGTAACAGCACGAAGGATTGGCGCAATAAGATGGAGTTCTTGAAATGTCATAATATGTTTTGTCTAAAGAACAGCAAAATAAAGTTGCCTCTCAAAAATTATTTATACGGTGCTTATAAAATGAGAAAAAGTCAATTTTTGGTATGTAAAAAAATCATATGAAACTATTTTTTACTTGCTCTCTTTTCTTATACTGGTTACTGTGTAATCTTTACTATATTGCTTTTTATGGATTCCATTCAAATATTTTTTCTGGAAAACATACTCGGAAACATCCTTTTATATTTTTTCATTAATATAATCACCATATCTCTTTTGAGTTATGGAATCTATTTTTACCGACACCATAATCGTGATGCAACAACAGCATATATGCTGTTTAACATATTTGCCTTTAGCGTTATTACTGCCTTCCTCCATACAGGAAGCGAGTTACAACTTGGTTTTGGATTTGGACTCTTCGCCGTTCTTTCCCTTATTCGTTTACGCAGTGAAGCATTAAGTCGAACTGATTTAAGTTATTTTTTCGGAAGCCTATCAGTAGCACTCATTAATTCCCTAAATATCGACAATATTCCACTTATTATTATTTTAAATCTTTTTATACTTTTGGGAGCATGGTTCATCGATCGTCCACAACTGATGAGTAACACAAAAAACATGAAAATCCTCCTCGACCATATTCCTGAAAATCTCCTCAAAGATCCAGAAACCGCCAATAGCATTATTTCTGAAAAATTTGGTATAACAGTACTCTCTGTGAAAATCACTCGAATCGACCAAGTAAAGGATACCGTTCAAATGAGAATTTCATATCAAGATACAGATAGGAGTACTTAATACCCTCTTCACATATGTCACCAACTTCTTTTCTTAATCATTTCCGTGGCACATCTCTTGATACGCTAAACAAGAGAGCTAAAATGTTACACCGATCTGAAAATAAATATATTGTAGATTTATCAACACTAGAATCTCTCCTGCGAGAGATGGAGTCTAAATTTGACGTTCTCTCCATTGATGGAAAAAATACTTTTCGGTACGAAACTATTTATTTTGATGATAATGCAACCTGCTTTTATCAACACCTCCAAGGAAAACGTCAGCGTTTTAAGGTTCGAACCAGAAAATACAGTGACCACAAAAATCTTGCCTACTTTGAACTCAAGCTGAAAAAAAGCCGAGGAAAAACCAAAAAAGTTCGAATTAAATGTGATAAATCAGAACACGGAACCCTCTCTCATGATGCTCTTTCTATGATAAAAAAACAGTATGAAAAGCAATATGGAAAACCATTTATGTATAATCTAAATCCGAGCATTTCTATGGACTATAGGCGCATTACTCTTGTAGCAAAACAAGGAAAAGAACGTCTCACTATTGACTATAACCTCACTTTTTCTACAGAGGAGGAAAAAATCTCTGTTCCAGAAGATTTTATTATCATCGAAGTAAAGTCTGAGAATGGTCGTGGTATCGCGGATAAAATTATCCGTGCACAAAAAATTCGCAGCTCTCGATGTTCTAAATTTTGCCTGGGAATGATTCTTTTAAAAAAGGAAAAGAAAACAAACCGCTTTCGATCAATACTCAAAAAACATTTTAGTCATGTGCTTGAGTAAATTTAAAAACATTATATAAGATTTTCAAATATACTCCTTTTATTCTAAGAGCCTTTTTACACATAGCAAAGAAAACTTTTATTTTGTTATAGTGTAGATATCTGCTTTTTAATGCTCTCTCAAGAACTCAAAAAGGCCCTCAATA
>JANTGK010000018.1 GCA_024762935.1 Candidatus Peregrinibacteria bacterium
CAACAAAAACTTTTTTGGATAAAAAAGGAGGAAAACATTATGAGCTCACTGGGTATGTCTTTTTTGCATCTGCAAAGAATTTTTCTGAACTCTTCACCGTTTCAAAAGATCCAGATGAGGTGTGTATTGATTTTGAGAATGCTCGTATTCTTGATCACTCTGGTATTGAGGCCGTAAATTCTCTCACAGAAAAGTATTTAAAAGCAGGAAAGAAGTTGCACTTGTATCATGTGAGTCATGATTGCCGTCGACTCCTGAAAAATGCAGATGAGATTGTTGAAGTGAATATTAAGGAAGACCCCGTGTATGAGATTGCTGATGATAAACTGGATTCGTAGGGGGTGTTGAAAGAGATATTTTCTTGGGTAAGTTAGGTATTATTTTTGGGATTTTTAATAACTCCTTTTTCCTTGAGACTACAGTAACCATCTTTCGTAACAATTATGTGGTCTACAACTGATATTCCAATAATTTCCCCAGCTTCTATTAGCCTTTTTGTGGTCAAAATATCTGCTTCTGATGGTGTGGCATCGCCAGATGGATGATTATGTGCCACCACAACATGAGATGCATTTTTTACGATAGCCTGGCTAAATACTTCTCGAGGATGCACAAGACTTGCGTTTAATGTGCCTACAGAAATATCATGAACAATGAGGTTGTTTCTCGTATCAAAAAATAAAGTGATGAAATACTCTTTATTTTCCCTTCCTATTTTTCCACGGAGGTATTCAGCAATCATTTTTGGTGAATCAAATATTGTTTTGAATTCTATTTTTTCTTTTGAATATCTTTCTGATATCGCTTGAAAAAGTTTAATCCCAAATGCATTTGATGGTCCAATGCCATCTACCTGTTGTAATTCATTAATTGTAGAATTAAGAACACCTGCAAGACCCCGAAATTTCTCAATGGCATCTTTAGCTGCCTGTTTACAATCTTTTCGCGGTGTTCCCAGCGTTAAAAGTAGTTCAATAATCTCATAGTCAAGAAATCCAGATAATCCAGAATCCAGGAATCTTTCTCTTAATCGCTTTCTGTGACCATCCCCTTTGTGTTTTCCTGAACTATTTTCATCTTTCATTTTTTTCATCAATATTGAGAGATATTCCATCAGGGATATTATCGAAATAGTTATTTTTTTTGTTAGTGGGGCGTAATTGATTTCTAAAATACTCCTGTGTCTCTTTGTCGACTGAATAAATATAGCATCCTTTCATTCCACGAGTCATAAGCGTTCTGTAGGTATTTTTAATAATCATATCTGCTAAAGCATTAGCTTCATCTTTGTTTTCTTTTTGTTTTTTCTTAATACCTTTCAGTGATTGATCTGAAGGAGCTCTTTTTGATGCATCGGTAATGATTTTTCCATTTCTTACAATCATATCTGGTCCGATTATAACACCCACATAATCGAGTTCTAACCCTTGGCATGTATGTATACATCCGACCTCGTTGACTGAGTCAGGTTGAACTATCCAAGCTTGTCCATGCGAGGCTAGATTCCATCTGGCCTTATAGTTATCAATTACAATATCTTTTAGATTTGCTTCCTTTTTGCTAATCCACTTCCAGCAGTAACCAGCGACCATTCGAGATTTATTATTTATTGTATTTCTCTTAATGATTGTTTGATGTAGTAAAGTGGCACTTTGAGCGATTTGGAAATCAAAATCGATATCCATGAGTGTCTTATTTGCTGTATTCTTGATTTGTAATGTGTTATCTAGCCATGACAAATATCCGTCTGATCCGTTACACCTGAACTGAGAAGCAAGTTCTGCATTGTGAACCTTCGCGCCTAACGAATGAGCCCAATCAACTATTGAAGATTTCTCACCTATATCTTTCAGAGTAACCCGTTGGTCTTCATCAATAAAAAAGATGCTAAACTTAGAGGAGCTAATTATTTCTTTAATTTGATTCACACCTAAGTTACTAAAGAGTCCAGATTTTGCATTTAATCTGTGCGCCTCATCGACTATCAATGAGTCAAAGGTGTTTGGTTTTGTATTATAAAAAGCACTAGATGGTTGAAAAAGATTTGCAATTCGTTTTTTAGTAAATTCTCCCGTTAGTTTTACTTGATATACTTCTCGCGGTGCAGAATTTTTTGTAACGTATTGCGTTACATCCCTTCTGCTTGTTAGTTCTGAAAGAAGATTGATGGCAACAACAGATTTACCTGTTCCTGGACCACCCTCAACAATAAGTACGTTTTTATTTGTTTCGGTAGATTCTTTTGCTAATTGAAGAGCTTTTTCATATACAACTTTTTGATCATCTATCAGTGTGAATTCTTGATTCCCCTTTAGCATTGAAGAAAGGCTATCTGCCAAGGCTTTTGATGGTCGGATTTTTCCGTTTTCGATTTCGTAAAGTATTTTTTTGTTATCACCATGTTTTATAAATTGTTTAATAAAATCTTGTAGCTTTACAGCATCAGGTTTTAAAAATACAGGTGCCTTTTTGATATGTTCCTTATAAAAGTCATTTGTTATGACATTGTCCGGTGTATAGTTGTGGAGATATGCACAGGGCTTCAGAGTAATATTGTTTTCTTGAACGTTTTCATTGTAGTCTTCAATTAGATTTACATAAGAATAAACCTGATATGAAGGATGAGTAACTTCTCTGTTGCCACCACCAACATAAGTCCTCACTATGCCATCAAGAGGTGTAATTTCGGATTTATCCCATTGTTTAAGTTCAATAACAACTACCATGCTCTCAGAGTTCTCATTTGTACCGGTAAGTATGAAATCTATCCTATTTGATGTGAGTGGTATCTTGTATTCAATGGCGACACCGGCATTGTTTGGTATCTCTGTATCATTCATCACATTGCTCATGTATTGCATAGAATTACGCCATGATCTTTTTTCTGCTTCACTAGTAGAATGGCCGAGCTCTCGAACAAAAGATGTGTGAATTTTGTCATCGATGTCACCACCGAGAACATCACTCAGGAATTCCTTTTTGGTTTTAGAATAAACAATCATGTCAATTTAGTATATTTTGTTGCATTTCCCTTTGCTTTTTCTACTGGATATTTTGCTTCATTTTTCAATATTTTATTTTCTAAAGCTCTTGAGATATTGATGTTCAAATCGTGACTCATGAGGAGTACCCAGTATAAAACATCCGCAAGTTCTTCACCAATTTCGTTTTTGTGGGTTTTGACATATTTCTCAACTTCCTCCTTGTTTTTCCACTGAAAATGTTCTAGAACCTCGCTTGCCTCCAGGGAAAGAGATAGGGCTACATCTTTTGGGTTATGAAACTGCTTCCAGTCTCGTGCATCCCTGAACACAGTGACCATCTTTATTAATTCATTTAGTGATTTCATGAGTTTTACTAATATGTCTTATCTCATGGAATATACTATTTTCAAGATAAAGATACAAAACTCGTTCAAAAAACAGTGTAATTGTGATCAGTGTCAGGAGGAGTTGATTATTTTACTATTGAATTACTGAGATTTTCTCAACCAGTCATTTAACGGTTTTAAGACCTTGAGTTTTTCAATCGAGTTTTTTAGAAAATCATTTTTCTTCAGTTCTGAATCTTTTAGTGGATGAGAGACGGTGTAATTTTTGAGCCGGAGGAGAGCTGCTTCGGGGTGGTTTTTATCGTATCCGCGAGGAATAGTTTTGAGGCTGTAGTAGGTATCGAGTGAACCCCAAAGGGATTTAAACTCAGGATTGCTTAAGATTTTTTTTAGCCCTTTCGTGCCTGTTGATATCTTTTCACGGGTGGCATCGAGCCTCTGTTTATCTGGCATATGAGAACCACCAGCGAGGAACGATGCACCTGGCTGAATATGTAAATAGTAACAGGGTGCTCCATCTTTGGTTCCGTGTGGAACGATTTTGATTCCAAAGTTGTTCTTGTAGGGGAGTTTGTTTTTGGAAAATCGAACATCGCGATAGATACGAAAGATTTTTATTGTCTTTGGGTCTCCGAGTGCATTGGCGACGAGGGGGTCAAAAGTCGCAATGCTTTCCGCAAATTCGTGTGCAAAACTTTTAAACTGTTTATGGAGTGCTAAAAATTCTTCTTTGTGTTCGGTAAACCACAAACGATTGTTATTTTTTGTTAATCGCAGGAGAAAATTATTAATTTGTGGGAAGAGGAGAGGCATTACGTATGAAATCTGTTTTTATGGTATCTGTTTTTATATGATAAACAATAGTGGAATTATGCTCTCTTCTAGTGTTATTTGATTCTGTGTTGATATATCCCCTGGACTCCATATACTCAGAGTGATATTTATTCTTTTATCCATTTATGAAAAAACAATTTCTTGGTGTCTTTTTGGTTGGAATCTCTCTTTCACTTTTTTCTGGTTGTGTGTCAAAGACAGAAGCCCCTATCACTATGCCAGAAGCAAAAGAAGAGGTAGTTGTACCAGAACGAGATAATTTTACTGTTGAATTTCTAAAATTTAATGAGCCGTATAAAAAGGCTCTCTTATCAACAGGTAAGGCCGATGCATTTCCTGCAAAGGTTGCAACAGTAGCTACTGCAAAAATGTGGGAAGATATTGAGACGATGTTTTTAAAAGCTCAACCAGAAGAATATAGAGCTACAGAAGATTGGAGTAAAAAACTTACAGATATTGGAAAACTTATTAATGATTCTCAAGTACTTGAAGAAGAAGGGGATTGGGCAGGAGCTCATGAAAAACTGGAAGAGGTGCGAAAGGATTTGAGAGTAATTCGAGAGGAAAATAATATTACACTCTTAACGGATAAGATGTTGGTGTTTCATGATCTTATGGAGGAATATCTCAGCAATGGAGATGCGAAAGATTTGAATGCACTCAATGCTATGCATGCGGCTTTTTCACCAGTACTGAATTGGAAAGAGTATAGAGGTGATAAGGAGTATAATGCTGCGGCACTTTCTGTGGGTTCGATTGTTGATAGAATGATGGAAGCAGAAGGGGAAGAGTATACTCAGCTCTTAAAGAGTTTGAAGCCAGCATTTGTGAAGTTTTATATCCAGTATGGGTGATAATTGAGTCGATTGACCTAGGTGTCACCTTGGTCAAATGGATTGTTTTTGACCGAACGCCCCCTTGACCCCTCTCTTGGCATAAGAGGGGGAAGAGGAGGATGCTTCGCGATGGTATATAAAAAATCTCCCCTCGCCCCTCTTTGCGAAAGAGGGGGACAGATGCAGTGGAGTACCTTTTTTGCGAAAGAGGGGGACAGATGCAGTGGAGTATTTTTTTTGCGAAAGAAGGGGGGACAGATGCAGTTCAGTACTTTTTCTTTATGAAAGAGAGTGATATTTTCCTAGGTGACACCTAGGAATGGGGGTGTTGGAGTTGGAATGCGTTTATAGATATTTTCCTCATCACTCTTCTATAATTGCTCCTTTGGGATGCAAAGAAGATAAAATACAAGAGCAGAAAAAAAAGTGAACTCGTTTGAATCAAAATGATTTATCCAGTACGGTACATACATCTCTTTTTTGATATATGAAAAAAACCTTTTTTTATTCTTTTCTTTTTACGATTCTTCTTTTTCCATCCGTTACGTTTGCAGGATACCAGACAGATCTCGTAAAAAGTATACAAAAGACATTTTCTGGAGATTTCTCCCTTTCCGGTGGAACAACTCTCATAGCAGATGTGAACGGGAATAATATTGTCAGTGCACGTTCAACCGGAGAGGTTATCCGAAATAATCAGGATCTTCAGGTGAAGAAAAGTGCTTCTGCTTCTTTTGATCTTGGTGTTCTTGCAGATGAAGTGGATGAAAATGATATTCCTGCAATAGCAGGGGAGGCCTCATTTGGAAGCGACTACTACTATAATGATTCTGATTCGATGACATGGACTCGTCTTCGGGATTTAAATCTTACTCTTGACCATTCGGGTGATATGGATGCTGTTGCTGATGTTGCTGAAGGATTTTTTGAGTTTTTTAAGTTTTTTCAAAATCAATATATGACTCTTGATATTGAAGAGGTCATAGCACTTTTTACTGGTGATTCTGATGAGATGGCATCTGTTCGGTCACAGTTTGAATTGGTACTTCAGACGATGAGAAATACTGGTGAGACAACAAGTCAAGCAATGCAGATACTTTTGGATGCTCGTATTTTTGATATCAAAAAGAGTGGAAGTGAATTTGTACTTACTCTTCAAGACGAGCCGGAAAAGCTTCGCCCTGAGAAATTAGCAGGCCTTTTAACACTTTTTAGTGTTCCTGACGAGACAACCATGCAAATCGCTGCAGAAATCAATCAGGAGTCGGATTCTATTCGAGTAGCATGGGGAGAGCTCATTAAATATTTAGATGTCGAGCTTCGATTTAACGTGAATACTTCTGGAGTTCTTCGCTTCTTTTTAGCAGATGTTCATTTCTCTTACACTGATACTATTCCAAAATGGGATTATGAGACCTATGAAATTATTTCAGAAAAAACGGTTACTCTTGATATTGCCATGAATTCTGTTTATTCCATCACTGATTCGTCTGATCGAATTACCTTCCCTGCTGCTGACACCCCTGTCATCAGTATTACGAAATTCTTGAAGGCTGTACGAGGAGTAATTCTTCTTGGAAATTCAAACCCTTTCTGATGTCAGATTTTCCTCTTTCATTCGCTGAAGAGCAGCTCATGAAAAAAATTTCACAGGCTTTTCGTCAAGAGAATGCGAAGGTGAACCTTTCTTCATTTTCTGATGAAAAGTCTGTTTGGGAAAAGCATATTCTTGATAGTCTCGAAGGAATTGAGTTTTTACAGGGAGAATATGTGGTTGCTGAAAAGCCTCGGATACTTGATTTTGGTACTGGTGGGGGGTTTCCAGCTCTGCCGATTGCGGCGATGGTTCCTGATGCCGATGTATGTGCTATGGATTCAGTAGGAAAAAAGGTGAGAGCGGTTACAAATATTGCTGTCGCTACTGGGCTTACAAATATTCATGCGTTTCAGGTTCGTGGAGAAGAAGCTGCACGAAATCCGAAATATCGAGAATCGTTTGATGTTGTTTGTGCCCGAGCAGCAGCAAAGTTTCCTGTTCTCTTGGAAATTATTTCTCCTTTTTTACGGGTTGGGGGGCTTCTTATTTCTTATCGGGGTCCTGAGGCAGATGTCGATGATATTCCTCTGGCAGAAAAATTACATTTGGAGCTGGTGACGAAAAAAGAATACGAGTTACCTGGAGGGGAACAGAGGAGTATTTGGGTTTTTCGAAAAACAAAACCATCAGAAAATCGGTTCCCGAGAGAGACGGGGGTCCCGAAAAAGTATCCGTTATCGATTAAGGATTTTAAATGAAGAAAGTTTCAAAGTTGCAAAGTTGCAAAGTGGCAAAGATACAGAGTGAAGAATATTGAATGTAGAATATGGAAGGACTAGGTTGCTCTTAAAAGAGACTCTAAAATAAATCTCAATTTTAAATTATAAATGTATATGGTATTTCTTTGAGGAGATTGTTATTTTACAGATGTTTTCTATTACTATTATTTATGAAAGATTCTGAAAGTTTTATTCGTTGGCAAGGTCGTGCCATTGAACAATTCGGATATGCATCAAATCTAATTTTGACTCTATCTGTGGCAGCTTTAGGCTATAATATATCTCAGTTAGAAGAATTGGATGCTTCCTGTTCTGTGTGGAGTTCTGCAATTTATGTTTCTTTATTTTTATTGTGTATTTCTATTGTTGCAGGATTGCTATGTACAATAAATCGTTTAGTAGATTTTAGAGTAACTAAAGAAATTGCCAAAGAAAATGCTAAAAAAAAGAAAGTGGATGTTCAGAAAATAAGCTTAAAACATTGCGAGATGAGAACAAAAAGCGAGGAAAGAGAACATGGTCTTTGTTTTATTTGCAGATATCCTCTTTTGGGGTTGGAATTGTAGAGTTGGGAATTGTAGTACTGGGCTCAAAGTTAATTCACTCCCTTTTATGATTCTGTCCTAGATGTCGAGGTTTTGTATGAGATGTATTTTTCTGTTTTATTTAATAAGTCGCCGAAGGCTATCGTGCCCTTTTGTTTCTCTTATTTCTGGATAAATGACCCAAGGAGGCTCTTCATGATGTCGTCGAGAAGGCCAGTCATTGTTGTAATCGAAAAGAAAAATCCGATGATAGCAATAAGGACAAGTGCCGTTTCACTTCTTCCTCCACCAAGATATTTTTCTGCCCAACCCCATGGGCCGGTAAAACCAATGATGGTTCGTTTATATCGTATGAGGAGATAACATACTCCAACGCCAAGAAGTCCAAAGATAAAGTGCATATTTATTTTTCTTTATGAGAAGAGGGTGTATTGGGGGTGTTTTTTATTTTTTCAATAGGATCTGCATTCATGATTTTTTCGAGCATTCCTGAGAAATTATCAACGCGAGAAGATTGTGATTTTTGTTTCTTTTTTTTCTTGTTGGGGAGTTGTACAGACATCGATTTTGTATTTGGTTTTGCTTCGATTTGTACTGGGAGGGAGTCTTTTTCTTTGTTTTTCTTATTCTTGTTCTTTTTTTTGATTTCAATGATATCTATTGAAGATGTCTTATTATTTTTATGCTCTCTCTTCTCTCCACTGTTTTTGGAATCACTACTTGGCAAATGGAGCCGTTTTGATTGAAATTTTTGTGCTGCTGAGACAACTTCACCAACCACAACATCAAATGGTTTGTTTCCTCGAATTTTGAATCCGGCTGCTTGTGTGTGTCCACCTCCGCCAAATTCAGCAGAAAATTTTGTGGCATCACAGAGTGCTGTTGTTGTTCGCACAGAAACGGTAATCATTCCATCTTTTCGTTCTTTTAAGAGAAGAACCATTTCCATTCCTGGTGCTGTTGCGAGGAGTTCATCAATAATCCCACCAGTATCTTCAATAATCCCGCCTGTATCGATGAGGTCATTTGCAGAAACAGTGCTCCAGAGCATTCTGTGTACCGGATCGGTATTGATTTTTGAAAGGACTCGACCCCAAAGTTTAAGGGTTTGAAGATTTTTTGTCTTATATATATTTCTGATAATCTCTTGCTGTCTTGCCCCGAGTTCAACAAGATCTGCTGCGGCTTCGAGTGACCTTGGTGTTGTATTTGGATTCTGAAAACTTCCGGTATCGGTTATGATTCCTGTTAAGAGGAGTGTAGCAATATCTGGGTTAATCCTTTTTTCCCATTTTTCTCCAAAGAGTGTTTCTAAAAAGTGATACACTACTTCTGTTGTACTTGCTGCTTGTGTATCAATAATGTTGACGGTTCCAAAACCGGGGTTACTCGCATGATGATCAAATACTATGAGCGGTGTCCGAGAAAAGAGGGCTGTGTTATCTTCAAAAATACTCCCCAATTGTTTTTTATCAGCGGCATCAAGAGAGATAATAAGGTCAAAATCAGAATGTTCAAAGAATGAAACATCCTTTTTTTCGAATTGTCCGTCGCCAGGAGTAATGAAAATCTTTAAATGTTCACCTTCGATTTTCCATCTCAGTTTTTGAGCTCTTGTTTTTGAACAATCAAGCGAGATGACAAAATCTTTTCCAGCACTAATTTCGCGTTTCATGACATCCGTTTCGGGGAGAAACGAATATTCTTCTGGTACTGGATCGGCACATGCCACTACGGTATCTTTTCCTAAAGATTTTAGGAGAAGATGCATAGCAATGGTTGCCGATAGCGTGTCACCATCCATTTTGGCATGGGCGACGAGCAAAATCTTTTCGCTTTTTTCGATGAGATTTTTCGCTTGTTCTGCAATACTCAGCGACATAGAAGGGGAAATGTATTCGTAATATTATGACATAATACATAGATATAGTCAAACATATTATGTAGAATCTCTTAAAAAAGAGTATTGGGTATTGTTTCAAATTTTTCAATAGCTTTCATGTTTTGTGGGAACAGGGAGCACGGAACAGGGAGCAAGTTTTCGGCTTTTAGAAAAGAGATATCCTACTTCTCTTTCCGGATCTGAAAAAAAAAGGCATACTGGGGGAGTATTTTTACACAATTGAAAGGAGAACCTCGTGTTGCCATTGTTGCAGATTGGCTGACTGTCTATGGCGGGGCAGAATCTGTTATTGAGAGCTTTACTCGCTTGTTCCCGACGGCTCCCATTTTTACAACAGTCTTTGTTCCAGAACGGATGAAGGAGCTTGGGAAACATGCAGATGTTCGAACGAGTTTTTTGCAACACCTTCCAGCTCGAATAAGAAAGAAACACCCCTTTCTTCTTCCGTTTCTTCCTCGAGCAATAGAATCTCTTGATGTGAGCGCTTACGATATTATTCTCTCGAGTAGTTCTTTTTTGGGGAAAGCTGTTTTAACAAATCCAAACCAATTACATGTTTGTTATTGTCATAGTCCTGCTCGATATTTTTGGGGAGATTGGAAAGGGTATCTCCAGTATTTTCCGATTCCAAGACTCTTAAAACGATTCCTTCCCAGGTGTTTTACTGAATATCGTCAATGGGATTATTTTGCGGCTCAAAGACCAGACTCATATATTGCCAATTCTTGCTTTATTGCAAAGGGCATTAAAAAATATTACAAAAGAGGTTCATTTGTTATTCCTCCTCCTGTTGATGCCGAGAGGTTTCATTCTGGTACACGAGAGAAAAAACAGGATTGGTATTTGGGCTTTGGTCGATTGGTGCCACAGAAAAATTTTGAACTCCTTATTCGAGCATTTAAGATGATGCCAGAAAAAAAATTAAAAATTGCTGGAACAGGAAGAAATGAAAAAGCCTTAAAAAAATTAGCCGGAAATGCTCGAAATATTGAGTTTTTAGGATTTGTTCATGATGATTTTGTTCCGGAAATGCTTGGGCGAGCAAAAGCTCTTTTGTTTCCCCAGGTAGAAGATGCTGGTATTACGCCTCTTGAGGCTCTTTCTTCAGGTACACCTGTGATTGCTTATGGAAAGGGGGGAGTACTGAGTACTTTGATTGATGGAGAAACAGGAGTGTTTATTGACAAACAAACTCCCAAATCATTGATAGAAGGAATTGAAAAATTTGAAAGTATCGAGAAGAATTTTTCACGGAAAGACCTTGCTGTTTATGCGCAGCAGTTTTCTCGTGATACATTTGAGAAAAGTATATATGCATTTTTGGAAAGGAGGTGGGCAGAACACAGTAAGAGTCGTAAAATACTCAAGAATACGTAAAACGCATACCTCTTTAATGACTCCATAAAAAAACAGGGTCTTGGGATATGAGAAAGAGATGGTGTTAGAGTGTCTTCATTCGCTCCTCCATTTTGTAGGCCTCTATTCGGTCACCTTCTTCGACGGCAAGCTTTCCTTCAAACTGGATTCCACATTCCTGATTTTCTTCCACTTTTGGTACTTTCTTTTCAAAATGCTGGAGAGAGGCAATTTTTCCTGTTCCGACAGGTTCTTCCTGGTCATCACCACGAAAGATGCGAACAGCAGCTCCGTTTTCCATATACCCTTTTGTCACTTTTCCTCCGACAATCATCATTTTTTTCTTGGTATAGAAGACCTGTTTGACATCGAGCTGTCCGATGACTGTTTCAACAACTTCTGGCTCGAGGAGTCCGGTGAGAATATCTTTTACATCGTCGATAATCTGGTAGATGATATTGTAGTTCTGGACCTCGACTTTTTCTTTTTCTGCAATACGTTTAATACGAGGAGAGACGAGAACGTTAAACCCGATAACAACTCCTTGACTTGCTGCCGCCATCATAACGTCTGATTCGGTGACTCCTCCAACGGCTGCATGAATAATCTTGGGAGCAACTTCTTCAGAAGATATTTTTTCTATTGCTTGACGAACCGCTTCAAGTGATCCTTCTGTATCAGCTTTTAAAACAATCTTCAGGAACTTCATCTTTCCCTGCTGAAGACCTGCCATGATTTCAGAAAGACTCGAGCCTGATCCTTTTTCTTCTTGTTTGAGCAAAGAAAGCTCTTCTGCTTTTTCTCGAGCAATTTTTGTTGAACTATAGGCTTGGAGAATCTCACCAGTCGCCGGAACTTCTGTTAAGCCAGAGATTCGTACTGGCATACCTGGGGGAGCAGTCTTTATTCTTTTACCTTCATCATTCATCATCGTTTTGACTCTTCCGGCCGCTTCACCAAGAACAAAATTATCTCCTATCTTGAGGGTACCTGTATTGACAAGAATAGTAGCAACAGGACCAAGGGAGGCATCGAGATTGGACTCAATGACAGTTCCGACAACGAGTCTATTAGGGTTTGCTTTTAAATCTAACATTTCTGCTTGGAGTATGATCATTTCAATCAGATCATTGATTCCTTTATTTTGAAGTGCAGAAACAGGAACCATAACCGTGTCTCCTCCCCAGTCTTCGGGGTTGAGTTCATGTGAGGCGAGTTCACCTTTTACTTTATCGAGATTGGCACCCTGTTTATCAATTTTATTCAGTGCAACAATAATAGGAAGACCTGCTTCTTTTGCATGGTTCATTGCTTCAATTGTTTGCGGTTTCATGCCTTCGTCAGCAGCAACAACTAAAATGGCAATATCTGCAGTTTGAGCACCGCGAGCTCGCATAGCTGTAAAGGCTTCATGACCTGGGGTGTCGAGAAAAGTAAGTTTTGTTCCATTTTTCTCGATTTGATAGGCACCAATATGCTGTGTGATTCCTCCTGCTTCTCCTTCTGCTACTTTTGTTTGTCGAATAGCATCAAGAATCTTTGTTTTTCCATGATCGACATGACCCATAACAGCAATGACTGGGGGTCTTGTCTCAAGGTTTTCATCTTCGTCTGCGATAAGGTGTTCGAGGTTTCGTTCTTTGAGATCTGACGCACTTGCTTGGGATTCTTCTCGTTTAATTTCGATTTCTAGTTCTGGAGCAACGATTGAGAGAGTATCAAAGTCGATGGACTGCGTCATGGTGACCATCATTCCATTTTTCATAAGAACGGCGATGACTTCACCAGCAGGAATTCCAATCTTTTCTGAGAATTCTTTAATCGATACAGAATCAGGAATTTCTACAACTCCTTCCTTTTTTACGAGTTGTTGAGATTTCTTTTTTCGTGACATTGCCTTTTTTTCAATAATCTCACGCTCCCGCTCTTCCTTTGATTTTCTTTCTTTTTGTTCCAGTACCTTTTTTGCTTGAGCAGCGTCTTCTGGCGCCACTTCAATTTTTCTAAAAATAGCAGGGGATTGGGGTCCTCCAGGTTTTTCTGTAGTTGTCTTTTTCACTGGAGGTTTTTTCTCCATGATTTTTTGTTTCCCAAGACGATTGAGTTTTTCGAATGCAGATTCTTCTTTTACTGGTGTTTCCTTTTTGACTATTTCTTCTGTTTTATCAGAAATGGATTTTTCTGGTTGAATTTCATCTTCCTCTTCTTCGATTTCATCTTCTTCTTCATTCATCAGTTCATCACTTTCAAGAACAAGAGGTGGAATCTCTCTTTTTAGCTTTCGAGCAGCAAACCGGACAATACCAGGTGCAAGTGACTCGAGAAATTCTCGGTCAGTAGGTTTTACACCAAAATTTATTTCGGTAAGCATTTTCCGAAGTTCTTGTGAACTGATGCCGATATGTTTTGCCACGGCTGCGGCGCGAATCATTTTACTCATAGCTCGAAGATTCTCCCATATTTTTATGGATTTTCCAAAAGTTTCTTTTCTATATTTTTTTATACCCTCCTTTTCAGTCTCTATATGTATATCTGAAAGTATTATTTTAAATGAACAAAAAATTATATCAACCAAAAATGAGGGATTAATTGTGAATATATTTGTGAAGATAGAGGTCTTTTGTTATAATAAACAGTGATTTCATTTCTACATTTCATGAAAAAAATTATTTCGAGTGTTGGTATTTTTCTTTTTGTCCTTGGGGCATTCCCCAGTGTTTCTTTTGGTGCTGGTATGTGTCCTGGAAAAGATGAGGACGGTGACCATTATTTCTCTATCGCTGATCCAGAGCAGGAGAATCTTGCAGCATCAATAAAAGAGACTACATGTGGAGATGAGATTGGTATTAAAGGCTACGAACTCCCCATTTGTGATTGCCCAAACATTGGAGTCGGAAAAGCCTGTAAGGGGCTTGGGAAGGTATTGGATGCCAATGATATTAAAGTCATTATCTCTGATCCGGATGCTGCAGGTTTAAAAAAAGGACGAAGTTTTAATCCTCGTGCTGCTGATACAGACGGTGACGGAATTGATAATAACTGCGATGGAGTAGACGGAACAGGTGGAGGTAATGGAGGAGTTGAATTGGCATCATTAGTACAACGAGCTGTTGAGGTTCTTGGTACAGTCGTTGCCGGAGTTTCTACTGTATTCCTCATATGGGGAGCGATTATGTACTCTAGCGCTGCTGGTGAAGAGGAGAAAACACGAAAAGCTCGTAAGACTATGACGGGTGCGGTGGTCGGACTTATTATTGGAGTTCTCGCTGCTACACTTATTGGAATGGTAATGGGCTGGGTCGTTGGATAAGCTCAGATATAGAGATTGATATAGAAAACCCCTTGAGAAATCGAGGGGTTTTTTAGTGATGCCTTTTGGTGATAAATGATGAAAGAAGTACGAAGAAGCACTGAAATTAGTCAATGGCAATTTTTCATTTCAAATATAAAGTTCCAAAGGAAAACATGGAGAGCAACTTGCAAAGTTGCTCCTAAAAAAAATACATAGAGCTATTAAGTTGATGATTGATGGAGTTTTTGGAATCTTTATTGGGATATTCTTATCAATGTCTATTGAATTCATACTTGAATGGTTTTTTCTCTAAAAGGTGCTTACTGGGGGTTTTCCGGAATACCCCCTTGGTCCTCCTCCTAACCCCCCAAAGTGGACCTTTCAGGTTAAGAGGGGGAAGAATAGGATGCTTCGCAACAGTGTATATAAAATCTCCCCTAACCCCTCTTTGTTAAAGAGGGGGACAAATGCTGTGAATATTTTGAAAGAGAGAGGTTGATGTAGTGGGAGGTGTTTTATCTTTATTTCGCACGGAAAGATTAGGCTGGGATACGTGGCAGGACAGGCTGTGTCTAAATAAAAATATGCGTAGTATCCCTCATAAATTCTCAATTCTTAATTCTCAATTCTTCATTGATCTTTATTCTCTCTCTTATCTCATACCTCGGAGTTCTTACCTCTATTTTCTATCTTCCCTTTCTCTCATATAGCAGGTTGAAGCCTTTCATAAATGCGTTGAGTGAGGCGACAATAATGTCTGGACTGCTTGCTTTAGCGGAGACTTGATTGCCGTCATTATCTCGCATTTCCATTCGGACTTTAACAAGAGCACTCTCTTGGCTTGTGGCAACATTCACTTGGAAGTCGTGAAGAGTAGGCCAAAAATCTGTTTGTTTGGAAGCAGCAATTTTCATGGCTTTTATGAGGGCATCAACGGGTCCGACTCCGCTTGCCTGTGCACTTTCTTCTGACTCCTGAAAGAGAATTGTTATACGTGCTGTTGGTTTTGCTCCTCGGGAGTCATGGGACTCGTAGTGAACTATTTTCAGAGGGTCTTCGGGAATAGTGGTGTTTTCTATTGCTTCCTCTAATATGCTCAGGAGGTCTGCTTTTTTCACCTCGTTTCCGCGTTGAATAAGAGCGGTGATTTCTTGAGTCATGTTTTCGAGGACATCACCTGTTGCTGTGTATTGAAAGAGTTTTTCGGTTTCAGAAACAATTTTCTGTGAATTAGGGGCTGAAGAAAAAATGACTTTTTCTATTTTCTCATTTTCAGATGAGCTAATGGTTGGGGTTCCCGTTTTGAGGAACTGCTCTATCTGCTCGATATTTGGTTCAATAGATGTCGGTTCAGAAAAGCTGCTAATTGCTGCTTTTGGGTCTTTTAGTCCAGTACCAGTGGCAATGCAGACTACTGTTTCTAGCGGTGAAATAATTGCTTTTTCGAGAAGTTCTGGAAGGGTCGCCACTGGTATGGCGCCTGAAGGTTCGGTAAAAATAGACTCTTCTTGAGCAAGGAGTTGTTGGGCAGCAAGTATTTCAGCATCTGAAGCTGTTTGAGATGTTCCTTTTGAGTCTCTTAAAGCGTTAAAACATTTGATATCATCTTGTGGGACACCAATGCCTACGGCACTGGCAATAGTATTTGGTTTTTCAATGAGTGTGTAGCGCTCATCTTTGTTTTGGTATGCATTGCATATAGTGTCGCATCCTTTTGGCTGAACGGCGATCATTCGAGGGAGTTTTTCAATAAAGCCGAGCTCTTTTAATTCAGCAAAGCCCTTCCAAATACCAGAAAGATTTGTTCCACAGCCAACAGGTACGATTACCACATCGGGAACAGACCAGTGGAGTTGTTCAATGATTTCAAAGGCAGTAGATTTTGCTCCTTCAGCGCGAAAGGCATAATCCCCGGCAAGATAATACCCATTTCTTTCTGAAAGTTCTTGTGCGAGTCGAACACAATCGGCATAAACACCTCGAACTTGAATAAGTTTTCCTCCATAGCTAAGCGTTTGTGAGAGTTTTCCAATGGGTGTTCCTTCAGGAACAAGAATATAGCAGGGGAGACCTGCTTGGCTTGAATATGCAGCTACGGAAGCCGCCATATTTCCTGTGCTGGCAACACATACTGCTTTTGCACCGAGTTCAAGCGCTTTTGTGATTTCTACAAGACTGCCACGATCTTTAAAAACTCCTGTGGGATTGTGTCCTTCATTTTTTACATATAATTTTGGAAGTCCTATTTGTTTTCCAATTTTTTTAGCGAGATAGAGCGGAGTATCTCCTTCACTGAGGCTTACGACTTTGGAGCGATCTCGAATGGGGTAGAAATCGAGATATTTTGCTGCTGAAAGAGGGGCGTGCTCCAGGACAAATTGATTAATCTTTTTGGAAATATATTGTGTATCCATTTTAACGTCTAACGCGTTCCCACAATCTTTACAGGTGGTGCAGGTTTCTTCTTCTTTCCATTTTTTTCCGCAAGAGACACAAATAAGTTCATAGAATGTAGGTGAATCGGGCATATGTCCTCAAAAAATATAAACGAAGTTTGCCATAATCATTGGAAATATGGAAGAAAGCTACAAAGTAATAAAGTGGAAAAGTTATAAAGTAAAAGAAGAAGAGAGAAAAGAGAATGTTGAATGTAGAACCCCACTTTGCCAAGGCTCCGAAGTGCTGGGAGAGAAAGAAATAGGTGTCCAATACCTTTTCGTTTCTCATCTCTTTTTCCCTGGTAGTATTTTTATAGAATATTCTGTATATTCTTCAAGAATATTATTCTGTTTTTGAGGAATTATGAGGGATTTTCTTACTATTACGGACTCACATAGAGAAGAGATTCAGAAAATTTTAGATTATAGTTCGTACTTGCAGGAAGATCCGCATGGTGCCCTTAATGGAAAAAATATCCTCTTCGCTTTTGAAAAACCTTCCCTTCGAACAAAAGTGGGGACGGAGGTTGCGATATCAACTCTTGGAGGCCATGTCATTCATGTGGAGTCGGATAGTTTTTTTGGGGGACGAATATTACATGCTGGCAACAAAAATCCATCGGAAGGAAGGGAATCTTTGCGAGATACGGTAAAAAATGTTTCTCAATGGTGTGACGGTATTTTTGCACGTGTTTTTTCACATAAAACACTTTTGGATATCCAATCTTTTTCCGATATTCCCGTGATAAACGCCTTGTCTGATACGCACCATCCGATGCAAGCACTCGCTGATCTCAAGACGATTCAGGATGCCATCGGGAAGAAGACAAAAGTACTCGTTACTTTTGTGGGAGATGCAAATAATGTTGCTTATTCACTCATAGAAATTCTCCTTCTGTTCGGACATGATGTTCGATTTTCTGGTCCGGAAGAATATTCATGGACAGAAGAGGAGGTGAAATATTTTGAAGGCATCGCCTTGCAGAGTCTTGGAAAATTTGAGGTGGTCTCTGACCCAAAACAAGCGGTAAAAGGAGCTGCATTTGTGTATACAGATACTTTTGTATCAATGGGTGAAGAAAATGAATATGATCAGAAAATTTCTGCTTTTCAGGGGTATCAAGTTAATGCAGAGCTTATGAGTCATACAGAGAATGCCTTTTTTATGCATTGTCTTCCTGCTCATCGGGGGATTGAGGTGACAGACGAAGTTATTGATGGTGAGACTTCACTGGTATACCCCCTTGCGAAAAACAGGATGGTTGTTTCGAAAGGTCTCTTTGCTTATCTTCTCAGATAACATGAGTGGTATGAATATTTCTAATCAGCAATTTTCTGGAAAAGTTCTTTATTGTTATACCAACTAAAGTAGAGATTCAGAATACGTTTATTGATATAGCATTATAAACTATAAAACTTATATTAGATTTATATAAAGCCAATTTAATGTAAACTAAAAAAAAAGGTGTCCGACCCCTTTTTTGGGATGACCCCTTTTTGGAGATTGTTATTTTTGGATATGAATATAAGCATGAATATAAAAAGGTGGCTGGCGATTCTCAGAATCGCCAGCGTGAGTGTTTTCTCTAGGTATTGATGAGGTCTGTGACTAACGCAACGAATGTTGCATAGTGTGCCCTTGTCATTTGAGTTTCTCCTAATTCCTTCAGGAGATTGCTAACTTCTTTAATAATGCCCTCATCTTTCTGTTGACGACAGGCTTGGTTATGGAGTTTCTTATCGGTCTTTTTAAGTGTTATTGTCTCATCGAGCCTCTCCTTCAGCCACAAGTTGTTGTCACTGTAGTCCAATATTTAATTTTTCTCTTTCATATTCTTCTCTCAATATTCTTGTTTCCTTCCCCTTGTTAGTACAAGCAAATTATGGTAATATAATATAATGAAAAAAACCAATTAATGGATAAACAAAAAATAATTGTGGCTGTGCTTTTTGTCCTTGGGATTTCGGCAATTTCATTTGTCTTTTCTCCATCAGAAAATCCTGCTGAGCAGAATGCAAAAAATTATTCAGCAGCTCTGTCACTCGGAGCCTCTACACTGAAGCCTCATGTTCCTGGGCAAGTTCTTATTGTTGTCCCTGATTCAATCGTTCCGTCAGTTCCTGCTCCTGCTGGTTCTATGAATATAAACTCGATTGATTATCAAAACGAAATGAATGCGGTTGATAGTCATGTAGAGACTCTTCTCGCTTCGAAATTTAATGATAGTGATCTCGAAATCGAGACACATGTTCTTTTTGATAATAAGGGAGCTCAACTGAATGAAAATCGAGTAAATCGTATAAAGAAAATAAATCGTGAACAGGGATATTCTACAAATAGTGTTGCAGATTCTTCCCGACTGATTTTTACACAGGTAAAAAGTAAAACAAAAACAACTCAGGAGCTCTTAGATATTGTGAAAGATGACCCAGATATCGCTTTTAGTCAGCCGAACTACATCTACTCTCTCCCTCGTCCAAATTCTACAGAAACAGAAGATACGAAACTCATGAATGCAGAAACACCGAATATGCAATGGAATATTTTTAATAATTTTAGTGGTGCTGGAATTGATGCTGATAAAGTTTGGGAAATGGGGTATACCGGTAAAGGGGTTACTGTTGCTGTGGTAGATACGGGAGTAGACATTGACCATCCGGATTTAGTGGGGAATATTTGGGAAAATAAACGAGAGACAAATTGCACCGATGGAATCGATAATGATGCCAATGGGTTTATTGATGATTGTCATGGATGGGATTTTGGTGATGATGATAATGACCCCAATGGTATTAATTTTCATGGAACTCATGTTGCAGGTATTATTGCTGCGGAAAAAGATGAAGCTGGAGTGGTCGGAGTTGCCCCTGATGCAAAAATCATGCCATTAAAAGTTTTTCCTGATGATGGGTTTGCACAAACAATTGATGTGGTAAATGCCATTGAGTATGCCTGGAGGAATAATGCAGATATTATTTCTACCAGTCTCGGACGGGAAGATAATTGTTCGAGTCTCGAAATGAAGGCTATTTCTGAAGCGATGCAAGCTGGTGTTGCTGTTTTTACCTCGAGTGGAAACGGTGATCCAAATCACAACCTCTATATTCCGTTTCCAAATGCACCAGCGGTCTGCCCTGGATCTTTTGCGACAGGTGCCACAGATAAAGTGAAGGAGGTTCCAAAGTATTCAAATTATTATCAAGATATGGTTGATGCTTTGGCTCCTGGTGGTTCCGTAGGAGAGCCGATTCTGAGTACTTCGGTCAATGGGGGATATATTGGTTCTTCTGGTACATCGATGGCAACACCTCATGTTTCAGGAATTGCAGCTCTTCTCTTTCAGAAAAATCCACTTTTTACTCCTCAGGATATATTTACTCTCTTGTGTGAAGGGGCAGATGATTTAGGTCCTGAAGGAGTTGACTCTGTTCATGGGTGTGGTTTTGTTAATGCCCAGAGTGTTTTTGCTGTGACAGAGGGGAGTGCGCCAAGAATATCAAATGCTTCCTGGACTCCAAACCCAGTTAAAGCCAGTCCATGGCTTGCAACGTTACAATTTTCAGTCTGTGATCCTGATGATAATCTGAATGGGGGTGATATTCGTATTTGGCAAGCGGGAACAAATACATCATTTTTAGGACAAAATATTGACTGGGATAATGCTCCGTCTGCGCCAGATTGTTCTCAGCCAGTGCAATATAGCTTGACAGTAAGTTTTGAGAAGACTTCTGTTGGAGAGCATTGTGTTGATCTTGAAGTAGGTGATGCAAATGGGAATATTAGTAACAAGGTAGAAGATATCTGTTTAAAACGTGAATCTGAGGATACCGAACCGGTAGCTCTTATTCCACAAAATCAGAATGTTGTCTTGGGTGATATTCCGGGAGCGATTTCTGTTCGAGGAATTCCTCATCCGATATATAGTTTTGATGCTGGCGGAACGGGAATGACTCAGGGGATTTGTGTTAACGGATCACCAGTATGTTCGTTTACCAAGCCATTAGCACCGGGGACTGCTGTATTAACAGTTACAGACGTGGACAAACAGCTCAGATATCATGCAAATATCATCGTGGCTCAACCACAAAAAAATAAAGATTTTGAGATTCAGGTTCGTACTGATAAGAAGAATGTTTCTTTGGGAGACATCATTACGTACACTATTGAGTATAAAAATATTGGTTCTAGAAAATCAGCTGTTCGAGTGACAAATACCTATAACCCAGATCATCTCCGGATATTGCAATATCCAAAAGAATGTACAAATGAAAATTTTAAACTTACATGTACTATCGGTGCCCTTGATACAAATAATTCAGGGACTATTAGTTATCGAGCATTAGTGATGTAGGGGAGAGAGGAACAGGGAATAGGAACCCTTCTTCGCCAAGGAGGATACAAAGGGCAGACAGGGAACAGGAGGAGAGAATGTTGAAAAGAGAATATGGGAGGAGAGAATTTTAAATTTTAAAATAAATTTTAATTTTTGTGACAAAGATACAAAGTTACAAAGTTACAGGGTGCTAAAGTACCAAAGTTACAAAGTGAAAAAGAGAAAAATGAATGTGGAAGAGAGAGGTAAGAAGAAGGTTATCAGTCATAAGCTATAAGCCAATAGCAGAGAAGAATGCTTCGCAAATGTTCATTGTCTGGATCACTTCGTCGTACCTCCTCGTGAAGACTGAGCGCGGAGAGGATATGTGGAACACGAATCATGGAACACGGAACAGGGAACCCTTCTTCGCCAAGGCTACAAAGGGCAGGCAGGGAACAGTAGGAGAGAATGTTGAAGAGAGAATATGGAAGGAGGAAATTTATAATGTTATAAAGAACACCCATGCAGTACAGAGTTAGGTGGAACATTGAATATGGAATAGAGAATAAAGAGAGGCAACCTGCAAAGTTGGCTCAAAAAATTCACGAACAGGTAAATATGTGCTTCAGGGTCAAACCCTGAAGCGTCTGGCGTGAGTTTGGTGGAATATTGAATATTTATTTTCACTTTTGGCTTTTTCAGAGAATTTTTGAGAGCATAGGGGCACACTTTCTTTTTTATGGTTGGAGATCTTACAAATCCTGCAGTACTGAGGGATATATTAAAAAAATATCGGCTTTGGGCAAAAAAAAGATTTGGTCAGAATTTTTTGGTAGACAGAAGCGTTCTTGATGATATTGTCAGAAGGGCAGATGTTGGTCCTGAAGACTTTATTGTTGAAGTTGGACCTGGTCCCGGAGTCTTGACCCGCGAACTTCTTGCGCGGGCAAAAAGAGTGATGGTCATTGAAATTGATAATGAGATTATTCCGGTATTAAAAGAAACAACTCATTTTTACAGAGATAAATTAGAAATTGAACATTCCCATGTTTTATATGTTCCTACTCCTTCTCAAGAGTACAAAGTGGTAGCAAATATTCCATATCATCTCACATCACCTATCTTGAGGAAATATTTAGTAGAAGCAGAAAAAAGACCTGTTTCTATGACACTTCTTGTTCAAAAGGAAGTAGCAGAGAAGATTTGTAATACAAAGAAAAAATCTATCCTCTCTCTTTTTGTGGAAGTTTTTGGGAATGCAGAAATTGTTCGAATTGTTCCCTCTCAGTCATTTTTTCCTCCTCCCAAGGTTGACTCTGCTGTGTTACATATTGATGTTTCTCCAGAATCTAAAATAAGCATACATCCAAAACTTTTTTTTCAGGCTGTGAAGATGGGGTTTCATCAACCACGAAAAAAAATAAAAAACAATCTTCCGAGTCACATTCTTGAGAAGGCAGAAATAGACGTAGATCTTCGAGCAGAAAGCCTTTCTATTGATGATTGGGTTCGTGTTACTGAGGCAATGGCCTCATCTTAACTCTTCTTTTTTTGGGAATCTTGTTCGGGCTCTTCCTCTTCCGTATCGGATTCTTCTTTGGAGACGCTGTTTGATTCCTCTTGTTCGAGTTCATCGAGCGTATCTTCATCGGTTTCAATATCTTCT
>JANTGK010000019.1 GCA_024762935.1 Candidatus Peregrinibacteria bacterium
GAATATAAAATTAATTGTTACAAGAAGTCTTTTCATTATTGTTGTGATATGGCTTGTAGTTCTTACGTATTCTCTTCTTTTTACAGATGGGGAGCTCTTAAGAATATTCTCAAGAGACACAAAAAACACTCAGTCTCCCCATTCATATTGGTTTTTATTTTCTCTTTTCCCCTTGTTTCCAATTATTTTTTTTCTCTTCAGAAACAAATCATTATCTTTTCAACAAGTACCCCAGCTCATTTCCCTCCTTCTCTTCCACAATCTTTTATATCGCATTCTTCTGGTGCCAACGATAATGACCATTGGTATTACTTTTCTCTTCTCTTTGGAGTTTATTTTTGGTTATCAGTCTGGAAGTACTTCTGAAGTACCACTTTTTCTTCAGTTGGTTTTTGGAGGACAAGAACAAAATAACGGTGAGGATCTGGCCTTTCGGTTTGGAGTTACTTTTTTGATAATAAATACTTTTTGGAATGGAATTATGATGATGCTAAAAAAATATTTTTTAGTACATATTCGTTTCTACACTGTAAATATTATCATTCATATTATCACTGCATGTTTCATTATGCGTATCTTGTTTGTAACGAATGATTCTTTGGATGTCTTCTCTTTTATCTTTTTTGGGATATGGCTTCTTGGGAGTTTTGCTCTTTCTTCTTTGTATATTGCACTTACTTCTGGTCAAAATTCAAGAGAAGCATCAGAGGTGCAAAAACAATCAGAACAACGGTTCAGAGAACATATTGCACGTTTGCAGTTACGCAAGAGAAAAGAGAAAGAGTAATCTCTTTTAGTAGAAAAGTGTCACCATTATTGATGGTATGATGAAGATTTGGTTGAGTTTTACTATGTATTCTATAGTCTGTACTGTTATGAATCCTCTTTTCTGAAGAGCATCTTTTCTTCACAATAGGTCTGATGAGGCAATCCACAGCAGTAAAAATTTTGGCAGCGGGTCATAGTGTTTTTTTAACGGGAGCACCAGGGGCGGGAAAAACACATCTTCTCAATAGATTTATTAACTATCTTCGTGAGAGAGAAGTACCAGTGGCAGTTACGGCTCCCACAGGTATTGCTGCCACTCATATTGGTGGTATCACTCTTCATTCTTGGTCCGGGCTTGGTATACGTGATCATGTTACTGATGAAGTTATTGAGAATCTCTTAAAAAAATCATATCTCCGAAAACGCTTCGAAACGACAAAAGTTCTCATTATCGATGAAGTCTCTATGCTTACTCCTGGTCTTTTTAACGCACTTGATACGATTTTAAGAAATATTAGGTTTAGTCCAGAGCCTTTTGGGGGAATACAAATTGTTCTAACTGGTGATTTTTTCCAGCTTCCTCCAGTGGTAAAGCCAATGCATGGTGACTCTGATGATTTTTCTCAAGATGAAGATGATATCCCTCCTCGTTTTGTCTGGCAGACGGATCTTTGGAAGCAACTTAACCCTGCTATTTGTTATCTTTCTGAGAGTCATCGACAGAGCAATCCGACGTTTCTTTCTCTTCTCAATGGTATGCGTAGGGGCTGTGTCTCTGCATCCTCTCGGGAAGCACTTGAAAATTGTTTTCATCAAAAATTACCTGATAATGTTCGCCCCATTCGACTCCATACACATAATGCGAATGTTGATGCCGTGAACATGAGAGAATTAAAAAAAATACCAGAGAAATCACATATATTTGGAATCGTCAAAAGCGGCCGACCTCCTATTGCTGAACGTATTTTAGAGAGTTCTTTATTGGTGGAACGATTGGAGATGAAAATTGGAGCACAAGTAATTTTTATTAAAAATAATTTCGAGAAAGGGTTTGTAAATGGTACTCTCGGAAAAGTAGTGGATTTTGATGATGAGTCTGGATACCCCATTGTGCTTACCACAGAGGGGAAAGAAATTCATGCCGAACCTGAGGAGTGGAGCATTGTAGATGAGAGCGGAAAGAAGCTTGCCTCCGTTGCGCAAGTACCTCTTCGTCATGCGTGGGCTATCACCGTGCATAAGAGCCAGGGAATGACACTTGATGCTGCCGAGGTTGACCTTTCTGGAGCATTTGAGCCCGGTCATGGGTATGTTGCTCTTTCTCGTGTAAAAGACCTCTCAGGACTTCGGCTTTTGGGTATAAATGATATGGCGCTGCAGGTTGATGAAAACGTTCTTGAAGAAGATGCCTGTATGCGTGAGCAATCTTTGGGAATAGAAGAAGAATTTGCAAATAGTCCCGTAGTAGAAAAGTATCCCCCTCTTCCTGAAAAAAAGAGAAAAGAAAAATTTAAGACAAAAGTTCCAACTATTGAAAAAACTCGGCTTTTACTCAAAGAGGGGCTTTCTCTTGAAGAAGTGGCTGAAAAACGAGAAATAAAAACCGGAACGGTGCTTTCTCATTTGCAGCAATTGATGGAACTAGGGGCTATAGATTTCCCCCTTCATCATCTCAAACCTGAGAAAAAACTCATACAAGCAGTACAAATAGCAGAAAAAGGAATACAAAAGAGAAACGATAAGAATGATGTTACAGAAAATGGAGAAATTCGACTTTCAGTTCTTCGGAAAGAAACAAGAGGGGAGATATCTTATGATAATCTGAAACTGGCACTTCTTTTTCGGAAGAAATAGAGAATATCAGAACCGAAAATGAACAAAAAATCGTCCATGATTTTTTGTATCCACTTCTAATCGATGATAGAGAGCCCTTATTTCTTTTTGTCTCAAGAACCGTTTTACTTTCTTTCGGAGGGTGCCAGTTCCCTTTCCGGGAATAATTTCTACAAGTGTAATCTTTTTTTTGACAGCCTCTGTTATAATACGATGCAATTCTGTATCTATTATATTTCCTTTATTATAGATATCGTGGAGGTCAAGTTTGAGTTTTGCCATACCCTTTATATATCATATTTTATCCATGAATCAGAACATATATCAGGAAATAAAATCCATTTGGCAGCAGAATTTTATCAATGAGAAGTCACATTTTGATTATTCTTCTCTCAAAAAAAGATATACGGATGCACATTCGATTTTTACTCTTGTGAATAATTTTTCACCTGAGTTATCAGAGGAATCTGTTTTTTGTGATGAAAATAACAAACAGTACAAGGGTCTTAAGCAGTATGAATTGCAATTTGATGAATGTTTAAAGCCAATATATCTTTTTGACAATCATAATGTCGCCCTTTTCTCCTTTTTTGAACTACAGAAATCAACAGGAAATACTTTCGATGTAGTGCACATAGATGCTCACCGGGATGATGCAATTTTTCCGAATGCAGTCTGTAAACCCCTCTCTTATGCAAACATAGAAAAAGAGATGAAGAAATGCAGAGTATCTGATTATCTTGATTATGCAGTTCGGGCAGGACTTATTGGAAATATTTTTTCTGTGACACAAAGTTTTGAGTTTGAATCATTTGTCGTTCCAGAAAAGCCTTTTCTTTTAAATCTTGATCTCGATATTTTTGGGGAAGAGGGGAGTTGTGTCGATCTTGATATAAAAGTTCGTACCATCGCGAAAGCATGGGGAAAAGCTGATGCAGTTGTTTTGGCGACAAGTCCGGGTTTTATTGATCAAAGAGGAGTATTTGAGGTGATTAAATTTTTATGAGGTCTTATTCTTTATTTTGTGAAGGGCATGAAACATATCTATGAGCCCAAGTGAGACAATAACAGAGAGAGCGGCTGTTGTACCGAGTCCACCTCCATGAGAAGAAAAATAATGGCTCGCATTCATATAGATAAAACCAAAAAATAGTCCAGCAAGGGCAATCCATCTCATTTGTGAAATAATCTTCGGGGATGTCATTCCCACAAAACTAGCTCCGATAAATACTATAGGTATGTTCTTTTCTAAACTTTCTGAGAGTGTTCCAGATAGAAAATGACATGCAATGGCTACAAGAAACGAGAGGAATGCAGAGGTAAAAACTGATGAAATATCAAATTTTTGAGATACAAAAAAAGTACTGATGGCCCCAAAAATGCTGACAAAAAGAAGTGTGATTTCTTCCATTAGAGAGAAGTAATAAATGCAAGAATGTAACTTTTGAAAAACATTGTTGTTGCCACGCTGATAAATGCAATCGTTCCCATTTTTCCACCAATTCCATTGAGAACATTTTTTGAAGCGACATATACTATTCCTGAGAGAAGACCAGCAACAGAAACGAGAAAAAGGTTATCTAAAATAAGAGATGATGACATCCCAACAAAAGCTCCACAGTAGATGGCACCCGAGAGTTCTTCATGGCGTTTGTTGTGTGTTAAAATAGGAATCAGAGCTCCCAAGCTGCCAACAAGGCCTGCTGAAACTACTTTGCCAAGCCCCAGTTCAAGTCCTATGTAATACGTTGCGACAGCTCCAATTATATTTCCAAGGAAGAGATAATATTTTGAAAGTATATTATTTTTATGAAATGACTTCTCCCTCAGGAGATGAAAGTATCCAAGTGTTAAGAAAGCGATAGAAAAAGAGAGAAAAAGAAGAAGAGCTACATTTTTTAATCCTTCAAAGAATGTGACAGCAATAAAAATCACTTGAAAAAATACCATGAGGAGAAAAATACCTCCGTATACTTTTTTATGTTTCATTTTTCTGTCCAGTTTATTTTTAAAAAATGTGTAGAACAAGAAAAGCATGGATCAAAGGATCTGACCATTTTTTCTATTTCTAAAACGAGCTCTTCTTTTGGTTTTTTTGGTTCCTTTTTTAAAATTTGATTGAGATATGTTTTTAAATTCATTTCCATGTCGGGGAGATTTTGAACGGTCGGAGTGATGATGTTTGCCTTCTTAAGAATGCCATCTTTCGTAAAAGTATAATCATGAAATAAAATACCGCGCGGAACCTCTATCGCTGAAATACCTCTTCGTTCTTTTCCATTTTTAAAATCTGGTTTTTTGATTGGTTCTGGTTTAAAATCTGCTTTTTCAAGAATACTTACAGCACGGTCAGTCCAATGAAGTATTTCAAGAGCTTGGGCGAGGTTGTTTAAAAATAAATTTGCAGAAGGAAGTTTAATATTGAGTTTTTGAATAAGTTTTTTTACTCGAGGGCTTAGTTTATCTTCATCATTGTTGATTCGAGCTAATGCGCCCGTCATAAATTCTTTTCCCTTGATAGTAGCAAATTTTGCGGAAGATCCTTTCTCAAAATATTCATTTATAAATTCTTCATATTGTTCTGGAGGGAATTCAATACCTGTATTTGAAATAATTTTTCCAGTATGAAGTGGAAAAGTCTTCTGATTTTCAAGTGAAAGAAATACAGTATCTGGTTTTTCATAATCCGGAACAGAAAGCCCTGCAAAGAGGGTCACGGTTTTTTCAATAAGAGGAAGAATTTTTGTTAATTCTTTTTTTACTCGAAGGAAATCTTTTGGTTTGGAAATTTTTGTGAATCCTCCAGCAACTGGTACAAAGGGGTGCATATCTCTTCCACCAACTAATTCTATGAGTTGATTGCCTACTCGAATAATTTCCAAGCAGTCTTTGACTTCTTGTCCGTATTCTTTTGCCATTTCTACTGCATTTCCATATCCTAAGTAGTCAGGAAGTGAGAAAAAATAGATGTGAGAAGCATGACTGCGAATGCGTTCGCCAATAGTAACAAGTTCACGTAAGAGTCGAGTTTGGAGTGTGGATTCTATATGAAGAGCATTTTCAATGGCCTGAATCGAAGCAATGGTATGACCACATGAGCAGATTCCGCAAATCCGAGAAGTAATAAGGGTAATCTCATCATATTTACGTCCTTTAATAATACTCTCAAAATGTCGTGCTCCTTCAACTGAGTGCACATGGCACTGGTCGACAATACCATCTGCAATCTGAATATTTACTTCAGCATGTCCTTCGACTTTGGTGATGTGATTGAGTGTAATTTTTTTCATAAGAAGTTTTTTAAATTTGATTAATGCGCTGTTTCTCTCTCTTCCATCTCTTTATCCATCATTCGTTTAAATTTAACGCCAGCAAATCGATTGAGATGTGCAAAGATGGTTTTTTTTGGAATTCCTTTTGATTCAAGGAGCTGAAAATAGGCTTCAAAATTGGCGTCATCATATGGTCCACGACACCCAACACATGGATAATTTTCTTGTGGACACATGACGGAGCAATTGCCAAATGTAACAGGACCAAGGCATTCGACACCTTCTTCAAGAAGACATCCTCTTTCTCGGAGATTGCATTCATGGCAAATAGGTTTTTGATATGGTTTAAACGCTTTTCCGAATAAAATATTTTTCATGAATTGGAGAAACTCTGTTTTGTCCATCGGGCATCCATAGATGTAGTGATCAACTTTTACAAATTCATCGATGGGCATAGGGTCAAGACTTTGCATCTTTTTCAGTTCTTCTTTTTCATAAACAGAAAGCTCAATATTTTTATTATCGATAAAATTTTTGATAGCTGGTACACAACCATCTGTGGCACATGCTCCTATTGCTACTAACATTTTTGTATTTTTCCGAATTTCTTTGAGTTCTTCGAGATCTTCTTTGTTTACAACAACTCCTTCTAAGAAAACAATATCTAGATTTTTGTGAATATTGTATTCTTTCCCAACAGGGAAAGATTTCAGGTCTACTGCATCAAGAATTTCAAGAAGTTCTTTCTGATAGAGAATGTTTAACTGACATCCCATGCACCCTGTGATGCCATAAATACCGACTTTGAGTTTTTTATTCATGAGAAATGTGAAAAGAATTCAGCCTCCTCTATGGCTTTTTTGACAATCTGCTAATAGATTTCATCGTATCGAAAAACAGGGCCATCAGTGCAACTGTATTTTCCGTGAATCATACAGTGACCACAACGTCCTACAGCACACTTCATGTGCCGCTCTTCTGATATGAAGATATCTTCTTTTTGAAATCCTTTTTTGAGGAGTACTTTTGCAACAAAGGTAATCATTATAGGGGGTCCACATATAATAATAGCCGTATTTTTATTGGGGAGAATATGATCAAGGATATCTGTTACAAATCCCTTTGTAGCATTCGGATAGTCTGCCTTTTCATTCATGGCGATTCGAATAGTCATGTCCTCTGATTGCCAATCTGAAAAATTCTCTTCAAAGAGCATGAAGCTTTTTTGTCGAAACCCAAAAAGAAGATCTACACTTCCGAAATGACCCCGGTTTTTATATATATTTTGTATGACACCACGTACAGGAGCAACACCTGATCCACCACCGATAACAATCATATTTTTTCCTTTAAATGTATCCATTTCGTATCCGTGCCCATACGGTCCACGAAGCCCCATATGGTCGCCTTTTTTCAGGACACAGAGTTTACTCGTCACATTTCCGACTGAGCGAATTGAGAGTTCAAAATATTCCTCTGAGTCAGAGCAAATAGAAATAGCAGACTCTCCGATTCCCAGAAGGGAACATTGAAAAAATTGTCCCGGATCATATTTGGCTTTTACATCAAATCGAAACAAATATTCATCGTCAGTTTGTTTTGTGACAGCATCAATTGGCAGAAATACAATCTCATCTTCTGCCATGAGATGGTCTTTATGAAAGGTAAAATCTGTTTGAGAAGAAGTGGTCATATCTTGGCATAAGAGTGAAGTGTGTTACTGATCCTCACATTGTTCGTTGATAAGTGATATCCAGTCAATTTTTGTTGGGCACCCCCGAATACATCGTCCACATCCGGTGCACATGGATGTATCAAAATCCTCTTTAAAATATTGCAATTTGTGATAGATTCGATGTTTAAATCGATCAATTCGTTCTCCTCGAAAATGCTCCCCGCCGGCAACAAGAGTAAAGTCTTTAAACATACAAGAGTCCCATTTGGCACATCTCTCTCCGCACGTTCCCGAAACATTTGTTTCATCTTCAATATCAAAGCACAGGCAAGTCGGGCACAGAGATGTGCAATCTCCACAACTCAAACAGTCTTTTTCACCCTTTTTCCATACTTCATTTTTGTCAAAAAATTTTTTAATATCTGTCGTTTGTAATTGCATCGTACACTTAGGTGCTTCACGCCATTCATTGTCAGTTTTGAGAGCTAATTTTTTTATAATCTCTTCCCCTTTTTGTGATCCAACCTTAATATGAATATCTTCACCCTTATCAAAAAGACAGAGGTCATAAATGTGTTTGAGATCCATGGAATCACAGAAGCAATACTTATCTTGTGGACTGTCACACCAAAAGCCGACAAGAAGAAGATTCTTTCTAAATTTTTCGTAAAAAGGCATCTTTGGTTCCTGCTTTAAAAAAAGCTGATCATTGATAGCAAAGGCATTTAGGTCACATAAGCGCAGCCCAAAAAGCACTCTTTTTTTTGGGTTTTTGTTCCATTTTTTTACTTTTCTTCCGGAGAATGAAAGGAGGGTCTGTTTTGCTGGAAATGTATATTTTTTACTCGTAAACCATGATACTCCTTCCCAGACGACATCCTCTATGTTTTCAGTAGGTGCCATTCGCAAAAACATTCCTTCATGAGAAGGGTTTGAATCGTCTTTCGATTGTTCATCTTGTTTTTCTGATGCATCTTCATCGCTTTTTACGTAACGAGGAGCAATGACCTCTCCAAATTCTTGAAGAAGAGTAAATAAATTTGAGAGTTGAGACTTGGGGAGTAGAAACCCCTTTTCGTTTGGCTCACTCTTGTTATGAGAACATTGACAGCCACTGCCTTTTTGAGATGCACAATTATTTTCTTTCATTTCGTAGATACTACTTTTTTTTTAGTATTTTTACAATTTCTTTTTCGAGAGCGTTGATATTCTTTTCTCCATATGGAAGAGCAATAATTCGTACCATCTTTAATTTTCCTGTTTCCAAAAGAAGTTTTAGATAAAATCCAACATCAAGATCATGGCATGTTAGCGAGTGTGTCAGTTTTAATTGCTGGGGGTTATCGATGATTTTTGTTTTTGATACCCCTTTTACAACGTCTAAAATCCAGAGCTCCTCTTTTTCTGCGAGAATTTCCATTGGGGATTCTGCTTTTATAAATTCAAAATGGTTAATTCTTTTTATCTTGTTTGCCAATAACACGGCAATGTCATCATCTGGTATAAATTCATTCCCGAAACAATATATTTTTGGCATAGTTTTTGTGTAAAAAGTAGACTTTCCGTTGCCATAATATTGAAAAACTTTGTTCGATTTCACATTTCTGGCGTGGTGCAAGGGGTTGGGTTTCGTCCATTCTTTTATCGGGCAGCTTTACAAGAAAATATTCAAGGATATATTAAGAATACGAGTTTTGGCGTAGAAATTGTAGGAAATAATAAAAAAAAAGTTTTAGAAATTTTGAAAAATATCCCCCCTCTAGCAGAGATTACCTCTTTGCAGAGTGAGCAGATTGGAGAGGGACATATCTATAAAGACTTTCAAATTTTAGCTTCAGAAAACTCTTGTTCATCTTCTAATGGAGGCCTGCATATTCCTCCTGATGTAAGTATTTGTAATGATTGTAGAGAGGATTTGTGTAATCCAAATAACCGGAGATATAAATATTTTTTTACAAGTTGTACACATTGCGGCCCACGGTTTTCTCTGGCGAAAGATCTTCCTTTTGATAGGGAAAATACAACACTCGCTGACTTCCCTCTCTGTTCTCAGTGCAGAAAAGAGTATACAGACCCAGGTAATCGCCGATTTCATGCGCAGACAATAACATGCCCACAGTGTGGGCCACAGTTGAGTTTTTACAATGAGGGGAAAAAGGAGGGCTCTGAACCCTTGAAGAGAACTATTGATCTCCTCAAAAAAGGTGAAGTGGTTTCTATAAAAGGGGTAGGTGGATTTTTTTTGGCATCACGCATAGGGAGAGATGCGGTCAGTACCGTTCGACTTCTTCTTCATCGTCCCAAAAAACCTTTTGCCATTATGGTAAAGGATATACACATGGCAAAAAAGTTTTGTGAAATACGTCAGGAAGAAGAAAGAGAGCTCTTATCATTGCACAAGCCAATTGTGCTGTGTAAAAAGAAACAAAATAAAAAAAATACCCTTGATGATATATCTTCAAATGACAGGATTGGAATATTGCTTCCTTCTACTGCCCTTCACATACTTCTTTTTGAGGAGATTGACGAGCCACTTCTTATTACTTCTGCAAATCTTCCAGGAGTACCAATTCCAACGAGAAGAAAACAGCAGAATTGGAAATATATTCTTGATTTTAATCGAGATATTGTAAATTTTTCTGATGACTCTGTTGTTAAGGTTCTCGAAAAACAACCTCTTTGTATCCGAAGGAGCCGAGGATATGTTCCGCAAACTCTTACCATAAACAATACGTACAGAGCAATACATGATAAAAAAGGAGCAGGTGATATCTTGGCAGTAGGAGCAGAGATGAAAAATACATTTTGTTTGAAGAAGGGGGATAGAATTTTCCTTTCTCAGCATTTGGGAAACACTGAAAAAATTGAGAATTTTGAAAATTTTAAGCACACCCTGCAGAAATATCTCAAATATACTTTGGCAAAACCAGAGGTTATTTTGTGTGATGCAAATCCTGATTTTGAAACATCTCAATTCGCTCAAAAGTATGCTGAACAAAATGAAATTATATGTATTCCAATACAACATCATAAGGCACATATTTTTTCTGCGGCCTTTGAACACGGTCTTGATCATTTTGTCGGTATTGCTGCTGATGGAAACGGATGGGGAGAGGATGAAAAAGTATGGGGAGGAGAGGTGTTTCTCGTCTCAAGGACAAAAGATGCAATGTCTCAAAACCCTGAGCACAACCAAAAACAGGTTCAAAGGATTGGACATTTGGAGTATCAGAAACTCGTTGGAGGGGATATTGCTAATAGGGAGCCACTCCGGTTTTTGGTGGGTATTTTGGAAAAGTTTATGACCAGAGAAGAGATTCAAAAAAGAATATGTGAGAATGTACATTATCGCATGCAAGATGTTTCAGTTTTTTATCAGCAAGCTCAGCAAAACTTCAATTGTATAGAAACTTCTAGTTGTGGAAGAGTATTGGATGCATCAGCTATACTGCTCGGCATTGGAGAAAAGAATTATTATGAGGGGCATCTTGCTGAGCTATTAGAGACATGTGCTGCAAAGAGTGTTCAGAGCAATATATGTTTTTTTGAACCAGTCATCAAGGAGAGTGGAGGGCAATATATACTCTATACCACACCACTTTTTCAGTTTTTAGTTGAGAATATGAGAAGCATCCCTCGCGAAGAACTCGCGAGGTTCGTTGTGGTGTATTTGGCAAAAGGGTTCCTTGAGATAGCACAGAAAAATAAATATTCTCAAAAACTCCCTCTTATATTTTCTGGTGGATGTGCGTACAGTTCTGTGATGACCAATTTTTTTCTTTCAAAAGGAGTAAACGTAAACAAGGATATTCCTGCTGGAGACGGTGGTATTTCAGCAGGACAAATAGCATATTACTTGGCAACAAATCATCATAACACTTTGTAGCTTTGAAACTTTGTGTCTTTGTGACTATACTTTTTCTATGCATGAACAATCTATAGCCCAAGCGATAATAGAAGAAGCCCAAAAACATGGGGTGGTAAAAAAAATTATCGTTGAATGTGGAGACCTCGGGCATCTGCCTGCCATTGAAATGAAGAGCGTTCTGGAGAAAATAACCCCCTGGGAAATTGAAGTCATTCAAAAAAAAGCAGTAGTGAAATGTGAAAAATGTTCTTTTGTTGGTGAACCAAATATATTGCAGCAACTTCATGATCAAAATGTGTTTGCTTGTCCGAAATGCGAGGAGATGTTTCCAGAGATTTTAGAAGGAGGTGATATTCTGTTGAAAGAAGTTTCTGTAGATGAGTAATAAGGCAGGGGAAGAATGAGTTTGAGTTTTCCTTTTGTTTCCTGTTTACTGATTACTGATTATTACTCATTATTATGTGTCTTTCTCTTCCTGGTCAGATAGTCAAGATTGAGAACGAAATAGCCACCATTGATTATGGTGGAATTAAAAAAACAGCAAATATTTCTTTTCTTGAAGATATTACTGTTGATGACTGGGTATTGGTTCATGTGGGTTTTGCCATTGAAAAAGTTGATGAACAACGAGCAAGAGGAATGTATAGTTTATTGAGTGAAGGGGAATAGGGAGCCATGAGGGTTCCTAAAATTTTACGTATTAATAACCGAAATGATGAATATTTATCTTGAAAAAATACGAGACATTGCTTCAGAGTATTCTTCAAAAAAGGTAACGATTATGGAAGTGTGTGGTGGACATACAAATACCATCATGCAGTATGGCATTCGAGATGTACTCCCAAAAAATGTTCGTTTGGTTTCAGGCCCAGGATGTCCAGTATGTGTTACCGATCAGCGAGATATTGACCACATGGTAGCCCTTGCTCGGGCGGGAATTCCGGTAGCAACATACGGAGATATGATGCATGTTCCGGGGACAAAAGGGTCTCTGGAAAAAGCAAAAGAAGAAGGAAAAGATGTAAAAATGGTAATGACAGCCATGGAAATGTTAGAGCCAGAAAATAGAGATCGGGTTTTTTTTGGTATTGGGTTTGAAACAACGACTCCCATGACAGCATATTTACTGCATCATGGGATTACTGTGTATTCAGCACATAAGGTTATGCCTCCTCCTATGAAAATTCTCGTGAAGAAAACAGACATTGATGGCTTTCTTGATCCTGGGCACGTAAGTTGTATTACCGGAGCAAAAATATGGGAAGACCTTACTGTTCCTCAAGTGATTGCCGGCTTTAAAAAGGATCAGATTATTCGTGCCATCTACAAACTTCTCCAGCTTATTTTTGAAAAGAAAAACCTCGTTATCAATGACTATCCTGAAGTGGTTTCATACGAGGGGAATCAGAAAGCTCAAGAGCTTATAGAGCAAACTATGAAACCATATAATGCGAGATGGCGTGGAATGGGACCCATT
Source organism: Candidatus Peregrinibacteria bacterium (assembly GCA_024762935.1). Lineage (GTDB taxonomy): Bacteria > Patescibacteriota > Gracilibacteria > CAIRYL01 > JANTGK01. The sequence continues at coordinate 12,894 of JANTGK010000019.1, forward strand.
CTTGAATCTGGACTTGAGCCGAGAGATGATAATTGTAATGCACGAAAAAAATATGCAGATATCTTGTTAGATGTAAAAAAAGCACCAAAAACAGCCTGTCGCTGTGGAGAGATTCTGCAAGGGAAGTGTGAGCCAACAGATTGTCCACTTTTCGGAAGTATTTGCACTCCTCGTAACCCTATTGGAGCATGCATGGTAAGCGAAACAGAAGGGGCGTGTGGAATTGCATATAAATGTATGGAATCATGAATACTATCTCTCTTAATGCTGGTAATGGAGGAAAAGAAATGCAGGAATTTCTCGCTACTTTTCTTCCTGGTTTTAAAAGAGGGAAGTGGGAAAATGGCACGAATGATTCAGCGACCTTGCAGATGCCTGATGGACAACACCTCTGTTTTACGACCGATAGTTTTGTGGTTAGTCCGATAGAATTTCCGGGGGGGAATATAGGTGACCTTGCTTTTGCAGGAACAGTGAATGATTTGGTAGTTATGGGGGCAGATCCCCTTGGGCTCTCCCTCTCCCTTATTCTCGAAGAGGGGTTTTCAAAAGATCTTTTTGAGAGGGTGGTTCAGCAAATACAATACCTCTCCGACACGTATGATATTCCAGTTGTAACAGGAGATACAAAAGTGATGGAAAAAGGTTCCATCGATCAAATAATAATTAATACTTCTGGGGTAGGGATGGCAAAAAGAGTGAAAAACGAAAGATTAAAAAAAGGGGATAAGGTTATCCTTTCTGGAGGTATTGGGGAACATGGAGTAGCACTCCTTTCGAAGCGTTTTGATTTTGAGACGGAAATTCTTTCAGATACGAAACCGCTTACAGAAGAAATGAGAGGTATCCGAGATTTTATAAAGATTGCTAAGGATCCAACACGTGGTGGTATTGCCTCGGTTTTGCACGAGATTGCTTCTCAAGAAGGTGTTGAACTGGAGATTCTTCAGGAGAGTATTCCGTTGCAAAAGGCAGTAAAAACAGCAGGGAACCTCTTGGGAATTGATATTCTTTCTCTGGCAAATGAAGGAAAAATTCTCTGTTTTGCGAGTGATGAGCAGGCAGAGAAAGTTGTTCAGATATTAAAAAAATATAATCCTCTTGCCAGTATCATCGGAACGGTGACTGATGAAAATACGAAGAGTCGGGTAGTTTTAAAAACGGATATTGGAAGCAGGGTTCTTTCTTCGCCAAGTGGAAAAATTGTACCAAGAATATGCTAGAATTAATCAAATCGATTTTTAGTGAGCTACGCAGAAAAGATTTTTGAAGATATTCTATTTGCTATGCGAAACATTCCCGCCAGTATTACAGAAAGAATGAGAATTCCAAGAACTATTTCGAAACTATTGTACATATGAATACCCTGATGGAGAACAGGATGGGCATTCTCTGAAACAAGAAGATGTTCAGGGTGGGCAGACGCATGAGGAAGAATCATAATGTGTGGGAAATCAACTTCATTATACATTAAGCTATCAGACTATTACCAATAGATGATATTGGAAATGTGATGTAATACTTCTTTTAATACACCACAAATAATGGTATAATACTAAAAAGAATCTTTCAAAACCAATATGAAAAAACAAAAATGGGAAACGGAAATTGATGTCCGTAATTTTATTCAGGACAATTATACTCTCTATGAGGGAGGAGAAGAGTTTCTCGCGCCCGTGACAAAACGTACAAAGAAAGTGTGGGGAAAGATTGAAGGACTTCTGAAAGAAGAAATCAAAAAAGGAATTTTAGATCTCGACGTGAATACACCGTCGAATATCACAAGTCATAAGCCAGGATATATTGATAAAAAGAATGAAGTTATTGTTGGTCTCCAAACAGACAAGCCCCTTAAAAGAGCTATTAAACCACTTGGTGGAATACGTCTGACACAAAAAGCGGCTGAATCGTATGGATATTCCATTCCAAAAAAAGTTTCAGATATCTTCTTTAAATATCGCAAAACTCATAATGATGGTGTTTTTTCGGCATATACTCCTGATCAGAGACTTCTGAGAAAGAAACATCTGCTCACAGGATTACCAGATAACTACGGGCGTGGTCGGATTATTGGCGACTGTCGTCGAGTTGCGCTGTACGGAATTGATAGGCTTATTGAAGAAAAACAAGCTGATATGGCAGATTATACCGCTCGAATGAATCGGGAGACTATTCGTACTCGAGAAGAAGTCTCTGAGCAGATTCGAGATCTGAAAGAGATGAAGAAAATGGCTGAAAGTTATGGTTTTGATATTTCTCAGCCGGCAAAAGATTCAAAAGAGGCAATCCAATGGACATATTTCGCTTATCTCGCAGCAGTAAAAGAGCAGAATGGGGCAGCGATGTCATTTGGTCGAATCGATGCTTTTTTAGATATTTATATTGAGAACGATCTTGCCTCTGGGAAATATACTGAGCAAGAAGTACAAGAAATGATTGATGATTTTGTTATTAAACTCCGAATCGTAAGACATCTTCGAGCTCCGGAATACAATGAGCTTTTTGCTGGGGATCCCACATGGGTTACTATGGTATTGGGGGGAACGGGAATCGACGGAAGAGCTTTAGTGACAAAAACATCATTTCGAATACTTCATACTCTTACTACTCTTGGTCCTGCACCAGAGCCAAATCTCACTATATTGTGGGGAGAAAAGCTTCCAGAGAGTTGGAAAAAGTACTGCTCAAAACAATCTATTTTGAGTAGCTCTATTCAGTATGAAAATGATGATCTCATGAAGCAATACTATGGTGATGACTATGCTATAGCCTGTTGTGTGAGTGGAATGGAGGTAGGGAAAGAAATGCAATTTTTTGGAGCACGGACAAACTTAGCCAAAGCACTTCTTCTTTCTATTAATGGGGGAAAAGAGGAGCCACTCAAGGACTCTATTGACGGTGGTGATGTTATTATCCCTGGAATGAGTCCGCTTAATAAACATGCCTCTCTTTCATATGATGAGGTTTGGAATCAATTTGAAAGAGTCATTGAATGGCTTGCAGAACGATATGTTAATACGATGAATATTATTCATTGTATGCACGATAAATATAATTATGAATCTGTACAAATGGCTCTTCATGATACGGAAATAAAGCGAAATATGGCTTTTGGAATTGCTGGACTCTCAGTCGTTGCAGATAGTCTCAGTGCCATTAAATATGCAAAGGTAAAGCCCAAATGGAACAAACAGGGAGTTGCAGAGAGTTTTGAAATCAAAGGTGATTTTCCAAAGTATGGAAACGATGATAATCGTGTAGACGATATTGCCAAACAGGTTTGTCATATGTTTATTTCCGCCCTTCGACGGTATCCAACTTATCGAGGAGCAAAACATACTCTTTCGGTTTTGACCATTACCTCAAATGTCGTCTATGGAAAAGCAACCGGATGTACTCCTGATGGGCGTGAATCAGGAATGCCGTTTGCACCAGGGGCAAATCCGATGCATGGGCGTGATGAAAATGGAGCAATCGCTTCACTGAATTCTGTTGCAAAAATTTCTTATGATGATTGCCAAGACGGAATTTCAAATACATTTTCTATTGTTCCGAAGTCACTTGGAAAATCAGACAGGAGTCGCATTGAAAATCTTTCACAACTCCTAGATGGATACTTTGTCGGAGAAGGTGCCCATCATTTAAATGTAAATGTACTCGACAGAGCAAAATTGCGAGATGCACAAGTTCATCCAGAAAAGTATCCGCAACTCACCATACGTGTAAGTGGGTATGCAGTACTGTTTAATCGTCTCAGTAAAGAGCAGCAAGATGAAGTCATTGCGAGGACGTTTCATCATGCTCTTTAATCTTAATTAATAATTAAGAATTAAAAATGATTTTTAAATTTATAATTTAAAATTTGAAATTGGCAGCGAAGTACACCGGCTTTGTTCATTCCATTGAGTCTCTCGGAACCATAGACGGACCGGGGGTACGAACAGTAGTTTTTTTACAAGGATGTCCGCTGAAATGTAAATTTTGTCATAATATTGACTGCGCTGTTCAGGTAAAAGGGGATCAGCTCACTGTTGAGAAACTTGCAGAAAAAGTTCTCTCAAATCGGTCTTACTGGAAGTCATATAACGGGTCATCAGGAGTAAAAGGAGGAGTAACAGTTAGCGGAGGAGAACCGACATATCAGCCAGAGTTTTTATGCGCTTTTCTGGCATATCTAAAAAATGTAGGTGTACATACGGCGGTGGATACATGTTTGGTAACAAAAAAAGAAGTCATTGATGATCTTCTCCCATATGTCGATCTCTGGATGACATCCATCAAGCATATGGATGCAGAAAAACATAAGTTTTTGACCGGAAGTTCAAATAAAACCACACTTGAGAATCTGACATACCTCGATAACAACATCTCGAAACAAGAGAAAAAGTCACAAATTCGTATTCGATTTCTTGTTGTTCCCGGACTGACAAATAGTGAAAAGAATATTCGAGCAACGGCAGAAAAAGTAAAAAGTCTCAAAAATATTGAAGCTGTTGAAGTTCTTGGATATGGCTCACACGGAAGGTATAAATGGATTGAACTCTTCGGAAAGTACGAACTCGAAGGAGTGCCTGATGCTACAGAAAAAGATGTCGAAAACGCGCGGAAAATCTTTCGGGAATACGGAATAAGGTTGGTCAGTAGTGAGGATTAATGATGGATGAAGAAGGATTAAAGAGAATAAAAAAAGCTTTTGATTTTACAAATTAAGCATTACTAAAAGATTCTCTTCATTTTCTTTTATTTTTTGTTTCAAAAAGAGACTTGGGAATATGTCATATATAATGTTTAAGAATATGTAGAGTTCACAACAATAACTTTAAAATCCTTTTGAGTTTTTATAAGTTTTATTCCTATTGCATCCAGTGTGGCAATAGCTTGAATCCACCAATTTTTGTGTTATTAACCCCACAAGGAAGACATGTATTGCTTATCTCAATATTCAATGATAAATATATAATGACAACAGAGACTATCATAATAATAAGGAGTGTATACGATGGTTTTCTTCTAAAGTTCCAAAAAAAAGAAATCATTAATACACAAAAAAGTACTGTAAGAGAAGTTGCTGAGATAATAGTTAATTTTCCACAAGCATCTATACAATAATTCATAATTTTAAATCTGAAATTTACATTATATGCTGTCGTCCTGCGCAGGTATGCGCGGGACGTTACCCAAAAGAGAGCGACTCTTTTCTTCATCATATCTCTCTTTTACTCCTTACTCAAGCCAAGAAAAGCAGGAGCGATATTTTGGGCAACATTGGGGATATACGAATTTGCGATAGAAATTTGGGAGAAAATTTTTCGGAGAAAAGTGCGAACCGCTTAGCACCTGTTGTGTGATGTATATTTTTTGTAGAATTTCAAGAAGAAATCGCCGAGATTTTATATCTTACGACTATCGTAGGCCCAGTGTAGTAATGCCTGTCTTTGGCGGGGGCGGCAAGCCCAATTGGTTTTTCCGCAATGAATTTCTAACTGTCGAATATGTCTTCTCATAGCCTTCCATCGTTTTATTTGTCGGTCGTCATCTACGCTTCGTCGGCCCATGTAATACCTACAGTACCATTGAAACCACCCTCGCGGATCTTCTGGATAGATCCACTCTTTTTTTCTCCAGTAAGCCAAAGGCTTACTAGCATTGACGCCAAAAAAGTTTAACTTGGGATCATGAAATTTATGGCATAGTTTGGCATTTTTGTACCATGATTTTGGGAATTCATTGCTGCAGTCTGTCATATACTTGCCGCCAAAAACACCAAGTTCTAACATTTCTTTTGGGGTAATTTCAGGATTAAATTCAGCGTGAAAGTTCTTGCCGGTCGCTTCGGTAAGGTAGTAGGTATAATTACTTTGCATCATATCACTAACAACAACTTTTTTGGGTTTCATATTGTAAATGTAACACTAAATACAAAAATATCGGCGAACTTAGTTTTATATCAAAAAAATATTTCACGCAACGTTTCAGTATATGCTATGTTTTGCGACGTAGGAGCAAAATTTGAGTGAAGCCCGAAACCGTATATCCCTTGTTATACGCCCCGACGACTGAAAGGAGGAGAGCACAGTCTGGCACGGAGCGTAGCGGAGTGAGTTCAAAAAATATTTTTCGTTCTTATTCATTAGATAGGCTTTCGTTTTAATTCTTATAAATTTGATTTTATCGTTTTTTTAAGAAGGGTTAGGAATATATTATTTTTTTATCAAAAAAATAATTAGGTCTTTTTAAAAATTATTTTAATAAAAGAAATAATAAACATCAATAACCCCAATATCATAAGAAGGGGAGGTATTTCATTAGTAATGTTAAGGTTTAAATTATATGAATAAATAAAATAATAGGTGATTGAGGCAATAACAGGTATTAAAAACAGAATTAGATAATTAAGTGTTTTTACATTTCCATTTAAATCTTGAACAATATTTGGCTTTGTTTCTATTTTATTGTTCTTCTTTAAAGTTAGCAGTACTATTGCTGTCAATGGCAATATTGTTATCAAAGGTAAAATACCAAAACTTATGCTTTGTATAAGTAATAATGCAATAGATAGAATTATGAAAATGATAATTTCGGTTTTTGAAATATTCAGCTCTTTTAGTTTTATTTTGTCTATCATAAAGTATGAGAATGTTAATAAAACAGATGAAAAAAATGAAAACAGCATGAAATTGAAAGGAATAATTGCTTTCGTTCCCTCACTCCAAAACCATGTGGCCCATACACCCCAAAACAATCCCAACCCAGAAGATAGTAAAGTAGTTTTTATATAATTGTTCTGATTGAGTATTTTTCTCACGAAAATATACCCCAACATGACGTCAACTAAAACATGCCAACCTATACTTGGCCAGACAATAGCCAATGGAAATTCCATATATATAATGGGAATAATAGTTCCTTCAGTCCACCAACCAAAAAGTGATGCTGCTAAAAATATTGACCAAAAATTTCTTACATTAAATTTGTCAACAGCGATAAAGAATGCGTATGCACAGAAAACATAGAACAAAATGAATTCCAATATGAAGAAAAGTCCTAATGGATTTTCTTTTAGTGTAGAAATTAATTCAAATGTAGGACCTTCATTTAGGAAGAAATATTCTGAAAAGAAAAGTAGTATATATGAACTAAAGAATATATAGGTAAATCTTTTAACAAAATTATTCTTTTTGAATCTATCAATTATCCTCATGTAGTATTTTATTGAATATTAATATTTAAAAATATTTCTAATGACTATTCATGCCATAGCTCAATATTTTGCAAAACTTATGTTCATTTTTTTTAGAAAATCAAATTTATTCCCCTTTTTAGAAAGCCTATCGTTACTACATATCAAGAAAAATATTTTTTGAATTGCGTATAACGTCCCGCGCATAATCCGATGCTTTTCTCGGAGAAAGACAAAGTCTTTCGGAGAGAAAAATTTCGGATATGCGCTGTTGTCCGATGAATTGA
>JANTGK010000020.1 GCA_024762935.1 Candidatus Peregrinibacteria bacterium
CCTATGAAAATGGTCAATATAAGGTTCTTGCTGATGGAAAAGCATATAAAATCCTTCTCGCCTCTGTTACTTTTTTTCGAGCAGAAGTCGGAGATGAAGTGACTATTCTCCTCCCTGCAGAAGGAGAAGCTGAATGGGGAGCACTCGATGCCGTCCTTCCAAAAGCAGAAGCAGAATAATCAGAGGTACTGAGAAATTTCAAACTCCTGCATTAATGACACCAAAATTCGCTCATTATACCTGAGGGTATAGCATCGTTTCATTTTGGTTTATTTCTCTTATCCTTTATTATCGCTGAGTATCTCTCATCCTCAAATGATTTCTGCACCGACAAAAATGAAGCAAAAAATCGCCATCATTCTCGAAAACATCCGCTCCGTCCATAATGTTGGGTCCGTTTTTCGTACATCAGATGGTGCAGGAATCGATAAAATTATTTGTTGCGGATATACACCAACACCAGAACACAAACGTATCCACAAGGTAGCTCTTGATGCGGAAAAATCTATTCAATGGGAGCAATACGATTCATCAAAGGAAGCATGTCAACAGCTGAAAAAAGACGGTTTTGAAATTTGGATTCTAGAAACAGAAAAAAATGCTGAAAATATTTTTAATATACAGCCTCCAACAAAAAATATTGCCCTCGTATTTGGACATGAGGTCGATGGTGTAACATCTGAAATGATCAACCTCGCCGACAAAATTATAAAAATCCCCATGCGAGGAATAAAACAATCACTTAATATTTCCGTCGCTGCTGGAATTGCTATGTACACTATTGCACAGGGAATGAGAGACAAAGAAAAATAAGAAATACACATTCTTCCCTCGTTTTTACCATGTTCTTTCTCGTTCAATGGATTTTTAATAGTGCTTCGGATATTTTATGTTCATCCCCATTTATTCCGTGTTACAATAATGGAAGTTATCATTTATTTTTTCTGAAATAATGCTCTCTCTTTCATACTCCGAAAAACTCGATCAAAAAACACCTATTTTAGTACCGGTATATACCGAAGACCTTAATCCAAAAAAAAGAAGAATACTCCGTGGACTGACTCGTGCTCAAAAAAGAGCTGTTCGTTCTGCTCTTTCTGCAGGTACATTTGCCAAATCTGGAACATTCCCCATATTCTCAGGTGATGCTGTTGTTTTTCTGCATATACTCGGAAAACAAAATGAAACCAAAACTCGAGAAGTTCGAGAGTCAGGAGAGAAGGTCTCCAGCAATGCTCATTCATACGGGCTAGAATCTCTCTCTATTGCCCCTGGAAGTCTTAATAAAGACCTCTTCTTCTCTTTTCAAGAAGGAGTCATTTTCGGGAGCTATGCTTTTGAGCAATACAAAGGAGAAGAGAAAGGAAAAAAAGAGAAGAAATTAAAAAAAGTTCGATTTGTCTCATCAGGAAATAAGAAGGACATTGAAACACTCACCCATACATTTGATGGCATTCAAATTACCAAAGATCTCATTAATACACCTCCAAGTGATGCAAATCCGACATATGTTGCAAAGCTTTCAGAAAAACTAGCAAAAAGAGCAAAAGGTGTCTCCGTAAAGATTCTTGGAAAAAAAGATCTTTTGAAACTTCATTGCGGAGGAATTCTTGGGGTTGGTCGTGGAAGTCAGCATGAATCACGACTTATTCTTTTGGAATACAAAGGTGGAAAAAGAGGTGAAAATCCCATAGCTCTTGTAGGGAAAGGAGTAACATTTGACACTGGAGGAAACAACATTAAGGGTCGTCATATGCGATGGATGAAGCAGGATCTTGGGGGGGCAGCAACTGTTTTAGGTGCTTTTTTTGCCATTGCACGACTTGGAATCAAGAAAAATGTTCTTGCAGCCATTCCTACTGTTGAAAATGTCGTTGATAAACATTCCTATTTCCCAGATGACATCCTTACCATGCATAATGGTATGACTGTTGAGGTAGACAACACAGATGCAGAAGGTCGATTAATACTGGCTGATGCTCTTTCATATGTCGATACGAATATGAAACCGCAAGCCATAGTAGATCTTGCCACTCTTACCGGTGCTTGCACCTATGCGGTAGGAGATGATTTTACTGCTGGGCTGAGTAATGATAAGAAACTATTTTCAAAACTCAAAAAAGCATCTGAAAATGTTGATGAACCTTTATGGGAACTCCCCCTTCATTCTCGATATACAAAAAAATACCTCAAGTCAGCTACAGCTGATATCACAAATTGTGGTGGTGGAGCTCGCGCAGGCACTATTGAAGGAGGCCTCTTTTTACAACACTTTGTAGATAAAAACACTCCGTGGTGTCACCTCGATATTGCATCAGTGGCCTTTGATGAAAATGCTGGTCTCGCAACAGGAAGAGATGTCCGACTTCTCATCGATTTTGTAAAAAATTTCTAAGACATCATATGATGATGTAAACTATTTGTTTTCCCTCTTCTTGAAAGGAAAGGAGGTATATTATCCAATCTGAAAGATTATCTACTCCTTCTTATTTGTCATTCATAATACAATATGCCTCTCGCTCTTATCTTTCTCATTGGCTCTGCTCTTCTTCATCCCTTCTGGATTGCTCTCCCAAAGAAAGCAGCACACCCTCTTACAATGAATTTTTGGGGAATGGTAATCGCCACCATTATCTTCTCCCCCGTTTATTTTCAGACTATTTTTTGGGAAAAAGTCATTCAGCACAAAGAACTTGTTCTTTCTCTTGTTGTGATTCAGTCTTTCTATGCAATGTCTGTTTTGGTTTTTGCACGAAATCATCATTTCCAACTTGCATACCCATTAAGCCGTACTATTCCTATTGTTGTTCTCATCGGAGAAGTATTTTTTCTCAATGAGACTTTTACCCCTTTACAGATAATTGGAATATGCACTGTTGCATTTGGAGCACTCCTTTTTGGAATTGATGAACATATCCGAAAAATACGGATAAAATTTTTTCTCCTCCTCAGTCTCGTGACCATCGCCGGTGCCAGTGCAATGCTCCTTACCAAAAAACTCATTTTTGCTTTTGATGCATATGAATTTTGGGCCTTCTCTCTTTTTCAACTCCCAATCCTGATTATTCCTGTCCTTTTTCTCAAGAAACAGGCACTACAAGACATCAAAAATGTAAAGCTTCTTTTTGGAAGTTCCATTGCCATGATTGGAACATGGTATTTAGGGATTCTTGCTCTTGAATATTTTCCGGCAGCAGTAGTTTCAGCTGTAAGAAGCCTTTCTATTCTTTTTGGAATATTCTTAGGAGGACAAATGTTTTATGAAGGACATGCAATCAAACGATATATTGCTGGGGGGATGATAGCCATGGGTGCTATTCTCTCTCTCATATAATTCTGATATAGTAGCATTACCATTTTTTCAACATGAAACATTCCATTTCCCCCCTCGATGGACGATATGAGCAAGCTCTAAACCCTCTTCGGAAATATTTTTCTGAAGAAGCCCTGATGTATTACCGAATACTCATAGAAATTCGATGGTTTCAACATATTGCGACTAGAAAAGACATCACTACTCTTCGAGAACTGACCGATACTGAAAACATCTTGTTAGAAAAAATACTCTCTGAATTTTCTGACACAGATGCATCTCAAATAAAAGAGATTGAAAAAACAACAAATCATGATGTAAAAGCAGTCGAATATTTTCTAAAACAAAAGACAAAAGATTCCTCTCTTGAAGAACTCTCAGAGTGGATTCATTTTTCGCTTACGAGCGAAGATGTCAACAATCTCGCTTATGCACTGATGTTTCAAGAAGCAATAGAAAATATCGTTCTTCCAGAACTCAAAAAAATTCAAAGCGTGCTCTCTCAAAGTGCCACGCAATGGAAAAGCATACCCATGCTTTCTAGAACACATGGTCAACCAGCCAGCCCAACAACACTTGGAAAAGAAATGCTTATTTTTAGCACTCGATTACATCGTCAAATATCCCAATTACAAAGCCAGGAGTATCTCGGAAAAATAGCTGGGGCGAGTGGGAATTATAATGCTCACATCGTCGCTTTTCCAGACGCAGAATGGTTTGATATTTCAAAAACATTTGTCAATTCTCTTGGTCTGACTTGGAATCCGGTAGTGTCACAAATTGAACCTCATGATTTTATTGCTGAACTGTCTCATACACTTTCACGAATCAATATTATTTTTATCGATATGTCACGGGATATATGGGGCTACATCACTTTTAAGTTTTTTAAACAACACCTCAAAAAGGGTGAAGTTGGCTCCAGTGCTATGCCCCATAAGGTAAATCCAATTGATTTTGAAAATGCAGAGGGAAATTTTGGAATCGGAAACGCACTTTTCCATCACTTTGCAGAAAAACTTCCTATTTCGAGATGGCAACGAGACCTTTCTGATTCAACAGTACTCCGAAATATAGGTGTTGCCATTGGTCACCACTATCTTGGTCTCAAGAGTCTTCAAAAGGGTCTCAGTAAACTTGAGGTAAATACAAAAGAAATTCTCAATGATCTCAGAGCAAACCCAGAAATTCTTGCTGAAGCAGTCCAAACCGTCATGCGATCTGCTGGAATTAAAAATCCATACGAAAAACTAAAAGAAATGACACGAGGAAAACACCTGAGCACAGAAGGGTTTCAAAAATTTATTTCCCTCTTGGATCTTCCTAATACCGAAAAATCTATTCTGAAAAATCTAACACCAGAAACCTACATTGGTCTTGCTGATGAAATCTGTGAAAAATTTATTCCTCCTGAAATAAAAGAGAATTAAAATCTTTTGTGTTATTTTCCTTCCTCTCTTTTAAAAAAGTAAAAAATACCTTTAGATTTGACTTCACTCGCAAACTCTGGAATACTCCTGTAGCTATTTTTTTGAAGAATGATAAGTAAGAGACGAAATCGAAAGAGAAAGCGAGTACACGGATTTTTATCACGAATGCGAACTCCTGGTGGAAGGCGGATTCTCAGAAACCGAAGACGACGAGGGAGAAAGCAAATTTCTGTGTAAAAATACATGTTGCCCAAAGATCAAAGACTCACCAGAAGCTTTGAAATCATCTTTCGAAAAGGAGCAAAAATAACAGCTCCTTTTTTTGTATTACGAGCTGTTCCTGCATGGGATACAATCCCCCGGCTCGCAGTGACTGTATCGAAAAAAACAGATAAAACAGCTGTTGGACGTAATAGAATTCGTCGAAGACTCATTGAAGCAGTAAAAAAAGCTGGCTTCCCAAAGAGTATCGATACACCATATCGAATAGTGCTTATTGGAAGAAATACAGTGAAAACGGCAATCTTTCAAGAAATTGTTCAAGAAGTAGTCACTTCTTTTAAAAAACTTGAAAAATGGCGATTTCAAGATGTTTCTCGAAAGAAAATTCCATAAAAAAAGAAAAATTCCTCAGTACAAGACCTTTAGCTCAACACCTCTATTTTTAGGATATGCTTTTCATCGTCCTGTGCTTTCTCCGAATCAACACCGGCAATACACATAAGGGAAACATCTTCATCGGTATCAATATACTTTGGACCATCTTTCTCATCATTAATGAGCTCTTTTCCTTCTATAACCTTAGCAGCACAACTCATACATGCACCTGCATGACATGAAAAAGGGAGTTCAATTCCATTGTCTGCAGCCTCATCAAGAATATTTTTTTCTCCTTTCGGCTGAAATGTTCCCATCTCATTCCCACTAGAATCCAAAACAGTACAAGTAATCATAATTAAAAAAAATTGCACTGGAATTCTGTAAGATTTTTAGTCCCTTGGCAAGAGAAAATATGAATGCCACCCACTCAATCAACTGCACTTTATACGGATTCACAATTCACACAGGATACATCAGTATTTCTATTTGAAAAAAATATATCTTAGAGTAATTGTGGTATATAATTTGTTGGAGATTATCATTTTCACTCAAGTATTCTGACATAATCATTTATACTCTCATTAAAAAAATAATCATCGTATTACCATGATTCCTCCTTACTTATGAAAATTTTACTTCTTGAAGATAATCGTGTTTTAGTAAAGTCTCTCACCAAAGGCTTTAAGCAGAAGGGATTTTTTGTAAAACATTTTGTGCGTGGTGATGATGGTGAAAAATTTTTCTTCCTTCACCACAAAAGCTTTGATGTTGTTATTCTCGACCTCATGCTCCCGGGAAAATCAGGCGAAGAAGTATGCAAAGATATTCGTAGAAAAGGTATAGAAACACCAATCTTAATGATGACAGCCAAAGACACAACAGAAGATGTCATTCAGGGGCTAAAAATTGGTGCAGATGATTATTTAGCAAAACCCTTTGCATTTGAAGAATTAGTAGCTCGACTCCATGCTCTTACTCGACGAAAACCTCACCTAGAAAAAAATGAAATCCCCCTAACAAAAGATATTACTCTTGATATTCAAAAAAGAGCGATTTTTAAAGACAACAAAGAACAACCTCTTTCACCTAAAGAGTTCTCTATATTGGAGGTACTTGCACAGAATAAAGGTATTGTGCTTACAAGAGATCAAATCTTTGAAAAAGTATGTGATTTTGCAGGTGATAACTGGAGTAATACAATAGATGTTCATATAAAAAATATTCGTAAAAAACTTTTTTATCATAAAGATGAAGATCCTATTAAAACCGTTCGAGGAGTTGGTTACCGTCTGGATGAAGTTGGATGATTTTCAAAAAGCACGATGGAAATTAACAGGTACCTATGTTGTAATCTTCTTTATACTCCTCAATCTTTTTACAGGAGCTTTGTTTTTTGTACTTCAGAAAGAAGAAATTCAGCATGCAAAATACATTGAGAGTGTATGGCAAAAAAATGAATTAATATTTCCGGATAAAAATCTCACCATCATTCAGTGGCAAACAAATCCTAAGGAATCACTCAGTAAGGAAGAGGTCATAGACCTTCAGCACATTTTGTTAGGAGTGATACGAAAATGGATTTTAATTATTGAGGGCTTCTTACTCGTGGTTGCCGGATTTATGAGCTATTTTTTATCAGGGAAAACACTTCGACCAATCCAGAAAAAAAATATATCACAAAGACAATTTCTCAGTGATGTGAGTCATGAGCTCAAGAATCCTCTCTCTGCACTAAAAATAAGTATAGAAGTGGCAAAAAAACAAGAACAATGGAAAGCAAAAGAGATACACGAGCTATTGTCTGATTTTGAAGAAGAGATTGATCGATTAACAAAAATAACTGGAGACTTACTCGTTCTTGAACAAAATAATCATAAAATAAAAAAAACAAATCAAAATATCTCTTCAATCATTCATAAGGGGGTGGAGTCACTTTCTTCACTCTCCCAGAAACGAAATATTACAATACAAGAAAAACTTGAAGATTTTTCTCTTCTCGCGATAAAAGGAGATATCGAAAGAATCGTGTTTAACATTCTTCATAATGCCATAAAGTATTCACATCCAAATGGGAAAATAAATGTTTCTCTCTCAAAAATGGGAACGTTAACCATTGAGGATTTTGGTATAGGAATAGAAAAAAAATCACTTCCAAATATTTTTAATCGATTTTATAAGGTTGATAGCGCTCGAACATTTTCTCATGAAAATGGTTCAGGGCTTGGACTCTCTATTGTAAAAAAAATTTGTAATAAAAATGGCTGGAAGATCTCAGTCAAAAGCAAAGAAAAAAAGGGAACAAAATTCCTTATACAATTTACATAAAAAATACTTTTTGAATGATTATGCTTACAAAAGGAATAAGAAATTCATTATTCCTTCATTTTTCATTTCTATAATAGTCGCAAGATTTCCTTTTTACTTCTCATAAATGAAAACAGATACTACTCTTCTGGCTAAAAAAATCCCTACTATTCACAAAAAAATTCATCAAGCAAAACTTGAAATGCAAAAAATACTTATTGGACAGGATGATTTAGTAAACCGTCTCTTGGGAGCACTTTTTGTACGTGGACATGTTTTACTAGAAGGTGTTCCTGGATTAGCAAAAACAACAGCAGTTCTCGCACTTTCAAAAGTGTGTGATTTGGATTTTTCTCGAATACAATTTACACCTGACCTCCTCCCATCAGATATCCTTGGAAATCAAATTTTTAACCCGAAAAATCAAAACTTTACAATAAAAAAAGGACCCATCTTTACCAACCTCTTACTCGCTGATGAAATCAATCGTGCACCGGCCAAGGTTCAATCGGCACTTTTAGAGGCGATGCAAGAAAAACAAATTACCATTGGAGATGAGACTCTTCCTCTTCCAAAAATCTTTGTTGTCCTCGCAACGCAAAATCCAATCGAGCAAGAAGGAACCTTCCCCCTCCCTGAAGCACAGGTGGATCGGTTTTTTTATAAGGTGCATTTAGAATATCCAAGTCTAGAGGAAGAGCAACAAATTGTTTCTGGCATAGAAACACAAGACTTTTCATCGCTCAAAAAAATTTTTAATTCAAAAGAAATCTTAGAAATACAAAAAATAGTAGACACTATTTACATTGATGAAGTCATTGTAAAATATATTACACAGCTCATTGAAGCGACAAGAAATCCCCAGAAATATCACCTTGAAGCAATCGCAGAACACATCTCTTTTGGGGCTTCTCCACGAGGTTCTATTAATTTAATGCGTGGTGCAAAAATAAATGCCCTCTTTCAGGGACGAGAATTTGTAACAACTGATGATGTTAAAGAAGTTGCCAAAGATGTATTGAGACATCGAATCATCCCCTCTTTTGAAGCTGAAGCTGAGAATATCTCTAGCGATCATCTCATTGATACAATCCTCCATACTATTCCTGCACCATAAGAAACGATTATCATGATAAAAAATATTTTAAAAAAAGTTCGGCGGCTTGAAATTTCTACGAAAAACAAAGTGAACTCTCTCTTTTCGGGAAATTATCGTTCAGCGTTTAAGGGACGAGGAATCGAATTTGCAGATATACGTCCTTATGATATCGGCGATGATGTGAGAGATATCGACTGGAAGACAACCAGTAAGCAAGGAGAACTCTATGTAAAAACCTATCATGAGTCTCGAAATAACACTATTTTTGTTGTTATTGATGGAAGCCTGGCTATGAATTTTTCTTCCACCAGTAGAAAAAAATATGAAATGCTTCTAGAAACATTTGCCCTTCTGAGTTTTGCCGCTGTACAAAATGGTGATAGAGTCGGCATTCTTTTTTATGGGCAACAAAAATCAAAAATATTCCCTCCAAAAAAAGGGCGCCGCAATATTTTAAAAATACTGAATTTTTGCATAGGACAATATCAAAAAAACGAAATAGAACCTTTTTTTTCTGAAGAACAAGAGTCAAAGGAAAAAATATTCCGAACGACCCTCTCGCTTCTCAATCACTCTGCTAGTATTTTCTGGATGACCGGTGACTATTCATTATCCAAAAAAATGCAAAGAAACATAAAAATGCTTAAAATCAAACATGATTTTATCCCCATTCTTTTCTCTGATCCAGCAGAAGAGAACTGGAAAGAGGCAGGAGAATTTGTATTTCAAGATTCATACACCGGCAAAATTGTATCGATGAATATTACATCAGAAGGAATAAAAAATTATCAAAGAATTCGTCGACAAAAAAAACAGAAATTTCAGAAATTTTTTCAAAGCAATCGCATGAATACACTCTTTATTGGTGATTCTTCTAAAATATTTCAAAAATTATTTTTGTTTTTCCAAAATCGACAAAAACATTTTCTGTAACGAAAAAATGACAGATATTCATGAAAATTTACCACCGATTCAGTTAGATTTTTTCACCCCACTTGATTGGGTAATAGTATGTATAGTTACTATTGGATTCCTCCTTATACTCTGGAAAGTCTTTTCCCCAGAGGCTCAGAAACAAGTCAGTACACAAAAGAAAACCACTCAAAAATTTATTCCTCTAAAATTTTCGTTCTCACGGGCAGTGAAAAGACTGAAAAATTTGGAAAAAAAGGAAAGATGGAAAGAATTCGCCATAGAATCAATAGTGCTCCTAAAAAAAATTTTAGAAAAAAAGTATCGCACTCCGTTTGACTTTGCAACGGGAAAGGAATTACAAGAAATAATCGCCAAGAAAGATATTTCACCAGAACAATCGTTAGAATTAAAATATTTTTTTCAACAAACAGATCCAATAGTATTCGCACAAAAAATCGGAAAAGATGAAAGTGCAAAAGAAATATTAAGGATTCTTGAAAAATGGAATCTCTCTCTCAAAAAATAAATTATGGAATTTGCAAATATATATATTTTTGGCATAAACACCATACTCCTTTTTTTAGGCATTGTTTTCTGGTGGTGGAGAAGAAAAACAAAAACAATAGGAGCTATTCGAATACCTTTTGTAAACGATCTGCAAAAAGCACAAGACCGTTCTCCTCTTCTTTCTTGGAGAAAATTCATTGTGTGGCTCCAGTGGGTCTTTTTTGTCTTGGCATTTATCTTTTTAACAATAGCTCTCGCCCGCCCCCAAAGCATCACTGAAGAAAAAAGTATCACTAAAAATGGAGTTGATATTCTCATTGCCCTCGATGTTTCTGAATCTATGTTGGCCGAAGACCTACAACCAAACAGAATGGAGGCAGCAAAGAAATATATCGATGAATTTGTCTCTCGACTTCAAACAGACCGAGTCGGACTAGAAGTATTTTCTGGAAAGCCATTTACACAATCTCCAATGAGTTTTGACTATAATGTAATCCGCTATTATCTATCAGAAATCTCCACTGATACTATAGACCAAAAAAGACGTGGACTCGGAGGAACTGCCATTGGAGATGCTATAGTTGCAGCAATCAATAGATTTAAAAATACAGATGGAAGAACAAAAGTAATGATCTTACTCACTGATGGAGAGGCGAATGTTGGTGTGGATCCTCTCTTTGCCGCAGAACATGCGCGAAGTAATGGTATTAAAATCTATACCATTGGGCTCGGGAAAAAAGAAGGAGCTCCTATAGCTGTAGGAACCAAAAATGGAAAGAAGGTGTACGCAAGAAATGCAGATGGATCTCTCTTCAAAACAAAATTTGATGAAGAAACACTTCAAAATATCGCTCAAGTTTCTGGGGGAAAATACTTTTATGCAAATGACAATGATTCCCTTCAAAAAAGCTTTGAAACAATTAATGCACTTGAAAAAACAGAATATGAAGCCGAGACAAGCATTACTACAGAAGACCATTTTTGGATTTGGCTTTATCTCGGTTTTCTAACGAGTATAGGAGCGCTCCTGTGTAGATATGCACCATTCGTCGGAGTGAAAATAAAAGAAAAAATACTTCTTCATAATACATCACAATGAATTTTATACATTTTACATCTCATTGGTGGCTCATCATTCTTCTTCCTCTACTGGGAGTAATGGGATGGACTTACCTTGCATACAAAAAGAAGCAACAATCAAAATATATATTTACCAATAACATCACCAATAAGCCCATACCACACATTTTGGAGATGAAAACGGGAATGGTGCTTGTGGGTATTGTTTTTCTTCTCCTTGCTGTTTGGCAACCCCAATGGGGAGAAGAGGTACAAAAAACAGAAAAAAAAGGATTGGATATTATTTTTACAATAGACGTATCAAAAAGTATGAATGCCTTAGATTTTTCCCAAAAAAGACAACTTATCTCACGCCTTGATGCAACCAAATTTTTGGTTGAAAATTTTGCAAAAAACCAAAAAAGTGATCGACTCGGACTTGTTGAGTTTGCTGGAGAAAGTTTTGTTGCATCACCATTAACCTTGGATCATACCGTATTTTTTAATTTTTTACATAATATTTCAAGCGATGACCTCGGGAAACAAGGAACAAATCTGGCAGAGGCATTAGAGGTATCATTATCAAGACTAGAAGTACATTCAGATTCAGAGAGAGGAAAAGTTATTCTTTTATTTTCTGATGGAGATGAAACTATTTCGAGTCAGGCAGAAAAAATGGCAAAACTTGCTCAAAAAAAAGGAATTAAAATCTTTACAGTCGGAATAGGTTCTGAGAACGGAATGCCAATTCCAGAGGGTCAAAATGCCTTTGGAGAAATTGTATATAAAAAATGGAAGGGAGAAACGGTTATTACAAAATTAAATCCCGACCCATTGAAAAAAATCGCAAAGATTACGGGAGCAAATTATTTTCACGCAGAGAACATCAATGACTTAACAACTCTAGAAAAAGAGCTAAAAAAGCTCCCCACAAAAGTTCTGAGTGAAGAAAATATATCACCCAAATCAGAACAATACTTCCCTTTTGCTGCGCTTGGTCTCCTCTTATTTATTCTTGGTTTCGTCTTTCCTGAATACTCTTTTTTCTCAAAATTTCATAAAAAATCTAATACTTCAATATGAAAATATTTAAAAAAATAGCATATACCATAGTTTCATTTTTGCTTTTTGGAGCAGTAATAGCTGGAGTAGCTAATTTCCTACCAAATGAAATTATATTTAAGATTCAGAACACAGAAGGAGTCAACGCACAACAATCTCAAATGTTCTCGCAGGCAGACTCTTTGTACAAAAAAGCAAAAAAAATGTTTCATCCTTGGGGACTTATAGCAGATAACAATGCACTAGGTAATATGTATGAGCAAAAAAAATACAATGATCTAAAAGTTCTCTTACCAGAAATAGTAAAACAGAAATGCTCATTAGATAATAAGCAGATTCAAGAATATTGTGAAAATATATTTTACCTAAATGGACTCACTCAGTATCGTTTAGGAGAGAATAAAGATCTCAAGGATCAGAAAACATTTTTTGAAAAATCTATTTTTAATTTTCAGAAAGTACTTACAATAAATCCAGAAAATACTTGGGCAAAAGAAAATATTGATTTTATCCTTCAGCAATATCAAAAAGCTCAGACAAAACAGGCGGACAACAAATCATCAGAAAAGAGTTCAAAGAGTGATAAGAACCAGAAAGAGAATCAAGGAGGAACACAAGAGAAGCAAAATAGAGAGAAGGGAGGAGAGAAGGGGGAGGAGAAAAAAGAGTCGAATCAGAATTCATCAGGGCAGCAACAATCCGAAGAAGAGAAAGGAGGAGAAGAACAAAATTCATCAGGGAAACAACTGTCTGAAGAAAAAGGTAAAGAAAAGAATTCAAAAAAAGAAGGGAATGGTGAAAAAAGTGAAGAATCTCGCCTTCCAAAACAAATGCAACAGGCACTTGATAAAGTGCAGCAGCAACTTGAGGAAGAGCAAAACCAGAGTCAAAAAGGCTTTAACCGGTCTCAATCAGCAGCAGAAAGAAATAATATAGACGTCTCAGACCCTTTCCAGATGTTTAATAATGACCCCTTTTTTCAAGATTTCTTTGGAAATGACCCCTTCTTTTCAGATACTTTCCGTCAAAAGAAATTTAATAAGAATATTCAAGATCCAAATATAAAAGATTGGTAATAGTATTCATTCATACCTTTAATTTGTATATCATAACTATGAAGAACATAATTTTTAAAGGGTAACCATGAAATTTCATACTATTAAAATACGAAAAACACCTGCATTAGTTTTCTTTCAAGTAATAACCAGTATCATATTGACCGATGCGATATGGGTTACAACTGCTCTATTTTCTCAGTTTGAAACAAAAATTTCAGTTTCTGAAGTTTTTACATTCAGTGAAATATTTTTTATTATTTTTCTTGTTCTTCAGCTTTTTTTTATAAGTTATATATTTCTTTCATGGATACAAGATTACTATCGACTGGAGAGTAAAGTCCTCTCTCATCATCGCGGAATCATCCTCAAACAGGTAGACCAGTATCTCCTATCAGAAATAGAAATAATACGAGTTACACAGGGAATTATGGGAAAAATATTTGATTACGGGAGTATACATCTTTATTTTCCGAATGAGACAATGAGATTGAAATATTTTCCCCAGCCATATACAGTTCTTGAAAATATAAAAAGAATAAAAAATAATCTTGAATCTTCATAAACTATTCATGTTTCAACACTATACTAGAGCAGTATTCATCATTACTCAAAATGTACGATTACTCTCTCCCCCAAATTATGAAAAAATTATCTATTGCCCTCTTCAGCTTCTTTATTCTCACTCATACCGCTTTGGCGGCAGAAGTTCATCTTTCTTCTGATAAAAGGACAATTACAACAGATGATGTATTAACAATTCATCTTTCTGTAGATGGACAAATTGATAATGGACAAATTGGAATTGAAGGGCTTGAAAATTTTAATATTGTTGGGCAACAATCTTCTCAACAAGTGAAGATTATCAATGGTGAAACGACAAGTATACAGGAGAAAATTCTTTCTTTGCAGCCCAAAAAAGATGGAAACTACACTCTCACTGCGTTAGCAAAAGAAAATGGAAATGAAATTCATAGCCAAAGTATTACTGTTCAAGTCCAAAAATCTCTTATTCAATCTACAAAAGAGAAACTCCTTCAAGATACCTCAGAGAATACGAATCAGGAGCAGGTAGAAGAAAAAACTTTAGGAGATAATTCCTTAAAAAATCTCTTAACAGCCCCTCAAAATGGAAGGGAGAGGGATACAAAAAACAGAGAATCCTCTGAACAATTACAAGTTCAAAAAATAGAAAATTTTCCGACAGTAAAACATGTTTCAGCATTTAACATGATATTCTGGGTAGAGGTGGTAGGAATTTTGACAGCTTTTGTTATTTTATTTGGTGCAATGTTATGGCTCCTAAAAAAGAGACCAACAAAAAATAAAAAATAAAGAAAGATTACATCCTCACTTGAGTTCCTTACGAATGGCCCTTTCTTTTTCTCTCACTGCGCTGTCATTCCGTTTCACTACATGCCAGCTTGCTTCGAAGACTCGTAATCGCCTCACCACTCCTTTTAGTCGTGTTGGCTGCGAAACTCGAGACGAGGCGAACCTCGAGGTTCTCATCCAAGCGCTCATCCATGTAAAAAAAATCCCCCTAAGGGGGAATTGTTTTATGTTTAATATACATATTACATGTTTATGACTTAAAGAAAGAAGTGGCGCGAGAGGATATTCTCACTCAAACTTTCCGCTATCGCTTCAAGTTTGGTTCCGAGTTCTCAAATCCTCACTTTGTCTCCTTGCCAGTCGACAAGCTCGGTTTTCGAGGCGAACCTCGAGGTTCTCATCCAAGCGCTCATCCATGTAAAAAAAATCCCCCTAAGGGGGAATTGTTTTTACATGGTGGGCGCGAGAGGATTCGAACCTCTGACCTCCTGGGTGTAAACCAGATGCTCTAACCAACTGAGCTACGCGCCCGAAATGCCAAGAGATTCTTGCAAAATAGATTCTAAAATGCAAACATTTCTTTAAAATGAAACCTCATAAAATTTCTCGACTTCTCGGCCATGGCTTAGCACATGTACAAAATATAGTAGACAACACTCTCGACTGGGGATTTAAAAAACTTCAAAATGCAGGTGATAAAAAACCAAAAAAAAATGAACACACCATTATCCGTCATTCAAAAACTGCTGCAAAATTTCTCGGAGAAATGGGAACTGCTTATTTTGAGAAGTACAAAGAACTCAAAACAGAAAAAATAAAACCACAAAAGAAAAAGAGGAATAGATGAACCTAAATTATAACTTATAAAATTCCCTATTTTTTTCTTGCGTTTGTGAGGAAAAAGCATATCTTTGAGTATAGAGAAGCATCTTTACTATATTTGTATGCTATTTTTTTGGTTTACTTTCGGCATTGTTCACCTCTGCTCCCTCTTTTTCTACTTTATAGTTCTCGAACGTGTTCGTGAGTATACAAGACCATACCTTATGCTCGAAACTCGTGAAACAAAATTGTTTGGTTTTATATCCATTAAACAGATTTTTTTTCTGTATTTTCTCATGATTCTTGTAACTCTTATTGTTGACATCCCTTTTGTATTTCTCTCATTTATGTGAAGATATTTCATTCACTGAATTCACGGGCAGAAACACACATTGAATTTCTTCACGATGAAGAAAAATGTCATTTATTTTTTAGGAGACACGGCATGTGTCTTTTATTTAAAATAGGGAAGGCTTGGCTTCCCTTTTTTGCGCTTCTGCTCATACTGATTCCAACACTCTTTTGGATACTCTCCACACAAGGTTTGGAGTCAAGAATTTCTTGGACAATGTTCGCGATTACTGTCCTTTTTGATGTATTTATTCTTCACTGGTTTTTTCTTGAAGTCATTACCTATCTTCTCAGTTTCATGATGGTCACTGATCGAAGAATCATTGAAGTACGAAAAAGTGTCTTCTTAAAAGAGGAAATGAACGAAATTCCTTTTGAAAGAGTCACAAATATTCACCATGAAAAAAATGGATTTCTGCAAAATATAATGAACTATGGAACACTGAGGATTGATAGCAATGTCGGAAAACCAATACGAATGCACTTTGTACCATGCTCTGAAGATAAATTTGCACAAATTAGTAACCTCTATGGAGGGTATATAGGGAAAAAATTTACCATTGCCTCAGGAGTAAGACAACAGCAGAGAAATATGCGACAGCCATCAGAAAAAAAGACCAATGAAATCAGAACTCTCATACGGTCTTTTTTTTATCGAACAATTATTAAAAATAAGAAAGTATAAAAAACTCTTTCTTCCTTATGTAATCGATGCTTGATAGATAGCCTCTATTGATTGACCAAGCATATTACTGAACTCATCATCGGATTGATGCACAGAGAGACCCTCTGTAAGAGCTCTTGAGAAACTGGCAATCATACCATTGTTCTCGCTAAGTCTTCTATTTGCCTCTTCTCGACTATACCCACCAGAAAGAGCTACCACCCTTAACACTCTTGGGTGATGAATACACTCTTTATAAAAATTTGATTCCTCTGGAAGAGTGAGCTTAAGCATAACATCTTGATTATCAGTGAGTTCATCAAGATGAACGAGAAGTTCTGCCTTTAGAAGCATTTCTGATTCTTGTTTTTCCGGAGAATGAATATCCACCTCTGGTTCAACAATAGGAACAAGACCATGTCCAATAATCTGTTTTCCAATAGAGAATTGCTGATCAACTACCTGTTTTATACCTTCTGCATTTGGTTGTTTAATAACAGATCTCATCTTTGTACCAAAAACTCCTGCGTTTTTTGCCTTCACCAAGAGAGAATCTAAATCTGGCATGGGTTTCATGAGCTGAACACCATTTTCCTCATCGGCTAAACCTTTATCAACTTTAAGAAAAGGGACAATACTTTTTTCACTCCACAAGTAGTTGGCAGTTGGTCTCCCCATGACTTCTCGATCCAGAGTATTTTCAAAGAGAATAGCACCAAGAATTTTTTCACCTGAAAAATTTTTATCAGTAATAATTCGCGTTCGCATTTCATGCACTTTGGCATACATTTCTTCTTCTCCAGAATATTCATTTTCATCAACTCCATACATTTTCAAAGCTTTTGGAGTACTTCCTCCACTCTGATCAAGTGCGGCAATAAAACCTTTTTCCTGAGCTATCTTTAATTTTTGTTCATCAAAATTCGACATAGAAGTATAGAAAAAAGTACCTTTATTTTTAATCCAAAAATTATTTTTTCGCAAGATAAAACTCTCGTACGTATTCAAAAAGAAAAAACTTAACTCGTTATCACATATTCTTCTTGCTGTTTTTTCCAAAGATAGTCAAAAAATGATTGAGAAATATTGTTTTTCCTCTGACGAACTCTCTGCCAAGCGACATCTTGTGAGATATGAAGCGTAATAATGTCATCACAAAAACTCTGAAGTGTAAATGTTTTTGGAAGAGCGCAAACAACAATAAGGTCATATGGAGCCGCAATAGACTCGGACACTTTTTTCTGAAGAAGGGTTTTCATTCTTGGATGCACAACCTCTTCCAATAATTGAAGCTTATAAGGATTTTTTGTAATAATTTTTCTCATGTACTGTCTCAGTGCTTCTCCACCAGACGTACATTGAGATATTTCTGGAAATATACATTGAAGCTGACTCCGCGTATTATTTCTATCATATAGTTCGGATACAAGATCATCGACCTCACATATTTCTGGACTGATTAAATGAATTTCTTTGTGCTGATTCCTATAACACTTTTCTTGTTTACACAAATGAGAAAGCGTTGTTTTCCCTGATGCGATGGGACCAGTAACTCCTAAAATCACAGTGGTTGTTGATATGGGATTCCCTTTTTTTCAATATGATCTACAAGCATATCCGAGAGAAGCTCCTGCAAGGCTTCTGATTGTGTCATTTTCTGGTGTCTTAAGTAATCATCTCGAATTTCAATAATCCGTAATTCAACTTTCTTGGGGCTCGCCACATTCTCAAGAACAACATGTCCTCCAGTAGCCATAGATATAGATGCTTTTCCGTATCGAAGAAGCGTACCTCCTATCCCCTTAATCTCCCACTGTATTTCTCGTACCTCAGCATATGGAATGCGCGTACTCATGTTATGAAAGATACCAAACCATTCTACATCAATAATCGATTTCGTGGTTGCGAGCCAAGCATCAAAATACCAGTCAGCCAATTGATACAAATACCAGCACCAAAAAATAAAAGTCCATGCAACTGCTACCCAAAACACACTGGGAATAAAAAACCATACAGTCCAAGGAACAAGAAAGCCAAAAACAGCTGTTTTTACAGAAGAGGCAATAATTTCTGACCAATGTTTGTGGGCCACATAAATAAGGTCTTCTTCGTCATCCAAATGCCGTCGAAAAAGAATTTTTTGTACTATCATCATATTTTTATTGTAGTAAAAGATATCCTTGAAAAGCAAATTCCATAATTATAAAAACATATATACATTCCCATTTTCTCAAATATTTTAAGACACAAAATATGACCCTCTGAAAAAATCCCCACTTGCAAACAGGTAAAAAAAATATAAAAATAAAGTTCGTACTTTTAATTCATAATGGATGATTTTAACGAACAGTTTCGAAAACAATTTCAACAGCAACTTGAAGGAAATCAAGACACAGAACCCAAATCAGATGAACCTCAAAAACCTCAACCACAAAAAGTAACACCTCCTCTGCATCAAGAGAAAAAAGTTGTACCGAATGACACCCGAGTTGAAGAAGAAGAAAAAAATGAAATAAAACGCAAGCGTATTCGCGATAAATACTTTTCTGGTCTTTTTCATCATAAGTCAAAAGAAAAAATCGTTAATAAAAAACACGGAACACTTTTAAAGATAATTATTGGGGTTACAAATATTCTTATTATCATAGGAGTAGTAGTTCTTATTCGAACATTTATCGTTTCTCCTTTTTCAGTCGTTGGAAACTCTATGAGTAGCAATTTACGAGATGG
This sequence comes from Candidatus Peregrinibacteria bacterium, assembly GCA_024762935.1. Lineage (GTDB taxonomy): Bacteria > Patescibacteriota > Gracilibacteria > CAIRYL01 > JANTGK01. The sequence goes on from JANTGK010000020.1 coordinate 19,247, forward strand.
AGATCTCATTCTTGTAGATAAGATGAAATATAGATTTTCAAAGCCCAGTAGGGGGGATATCATTGTCTTTCATCCACCAATAGAAAAATATAGTGAAATCTCAAATCCTCTTTACTGTACATTAAAAAAAATAGGATACACTCTCTTACTTAAAGATTCATCTGATGCGTGCAAAGTCAGAGATTATTTTGTAAAACGAATCATCGGAATTCCGGGAGATACTGTGAAGATTAAAAATAAAAAGGTCTATGTCGCTCCACCTGATGGACAACTTACAGAAGTGAGAGAAGACTTCTTAGATACAAAAAATCAGAATAACACCTGTTTTTCATCAAGTTGTAATAGTAGTCGAGATACAAATGGAATTTTCTTGGAGGTTCCAGAAAATACACTCTTTGTCCTTGGAGATAACAGAACTGGAAGCTCTGATTCACGTGCCTGGAAAGTAGATGGAAAGGATGCTCCTTTTGTAAATATGGATGATGTCGCAGGAAGAGTAAAAGGGATATTCTTTCCTTTCTCTGATATTTCCTTTGTCTCTTCTCTCGACATTCTTTCTTCACCAGAAAACAAGAATTGACAGAGTAAGCGTCTTCTGGAAAAATGTTTTGGCATATAAAAATGCGCCACCTTAGCTCAGTTGGTAGAGCAACGGATTTGTAACCCGTAGGTCATCGGTTCGACTCCGATAGGTGGCTCCACTTCTTTTCCAAGTTGCCTCAGCAACGGATTTGTATCCCGACAAGTCGGGACATCGGTTCGACTCCGATAGGTGGCCCCATTCTTCGCCCTTCGGGCTTCGAATGGCACAGCCATAAAGAAGAACCAAAGCAAGAAGAATGCCCTTCAAAGTTTCAGCGAAGAATAGGTAAAGCTATAGATGGTGGGATAGTCAATGCGGCTGAGCGACTGGGAGAGTGTAAACTGCTCTCACTCAAGTACATAGGCAAGCGGAGAAGGAAAATCTTTTACATCGTG
>JANTGK010000021.1 GCA_024762935.1 Candidatus Peregrinibacteria bacterium
GTAATTTGTAATTTGTAATTTGTAATTTGTAATTTGTAATTTGTAATTTGTAATTTGTAATTTGTAATTTGTAATTTGTAATTTGTAATTTGTAATTACTTATTATTCATGAGGTATTCCTCCACCATCCGAAGAAATCGCTCGGGGAGGTTTTTTCCAGAAAGGACTCCAGCTTGTTTTCCATCAACAAATACAGTGGCGAGCTCCCCTTCCCCTTTTCCCGGGAAAAAGATACCAATATCGGCATTTCTCGCTTCACCAGGGCCATTCACGATACAGCCCATAACAGCAATCTTTAGATTTTCTGCTCCTGAATATTTCTTTTTCCAAAAAGGCATTTGAAGTTTTATTTCCGAAGCAATTGTCTCAGAAAACTTTTGAAAATCATTCCCTGTTGTTCGTCCACACCCAGGGCAACTTGTAATTTTTGGAGTAAAAGATCTCAGCTCAAGTGATTGAAGAATCTCTCGAGCGACTTCAACTTCTTTTGTGCGAGATTCACTTATGCCAGGAGTAATCGAGACCCGTATCGTATCACCTATTCCTTCATGCAAGAGAACAGAAAGAGCAGCCGTGCTCGAAACGATTCCTGGTATTCCCCCGCCTGCCTCAGTAAGCCCCAGATGAATAGGAAATTCAGTTTTTTGAGAAAGCTCTTGGTGTATCCGAATAAGTGAACGTGGCTCTGATACTTTTGCCGAAAGAATAATCTTGTCTTCCTGAATCCCAAATTTCACGGCAAAGTTTGCTGATGAAACGACGGACTCCACCATTACCTCTTCAAAAATCTCTCCATCAGATCTCAGTGAACCAGCTTTTTGATTCTCATCCATTTTTAGGTCCAGAAGCTCTTGATTCAGTGACCCACCATTTACCCCGATACGGATGGGCTTGCTATATTTTTTGGCAATAGTAAGAATCCGTTCAAAATTTTCATCCCGCCCTTTTCCCCTCCCAACATTCCCCGGATTAATCCGATATTTATCAAGAACCTGAGCCATTTCTGGAAATTTTTCCAGAAGGACATGTCCGTTAAAGTGAAAGTCACCAACAATAGGCACAGATGATTTTCTGCGAACAATATCAATTATTTTTGGAACAGCTGTAGCCGATTCTGGGCAGTCCACAGTAATACGAACAATCTCACTCCCTGCCTCTGAAAGCTCAAGAATCTGCTCAGCAGTAGCATTGATATCTGCTGTATCAGTATTTGTCATCGATTGAATGATAACTGGATTCCCTCCTCCAATTTGTATATTCCCGACAAGGATTTTATGAGTTTTTTTTCGCATAAGAAGAATATTCCCAAAAAGAATAAAGAAAACTCAGAAGAAAATCACGACTGAAAAAAGATTTGACATCAAAATTAAATAATATATATTGATTTTCGATGAAATCTACTTTCTTCTCTGCCAGCATCATAATGATGAACATGATGATGATCCCTTCACTCGGGAGGCAGGAAGCTCAAAGCTGATTTTTTCACTTCACAGCAAATCTTTCGCCTCTCAAGAGTGAGAGGTTTTTTTATTTTTTATTTATTCAAATGTTTTCTGAAAAAAGAATTCTCAGACACAATGACCTTACAAAGGATTACTTTACACTCAATACCGCAACCGGGACCCGCCTTAAAGAAAGACATAACAATGGCTCTGATGTTTCAGATGATCAATTTCTTCATTTTCTAGAGCAAGGAGCACAAGGACCTATAGGTGAACTTATCTCCCAAGATTCTACAAGCGGAGCGAATATTATTGTAACCCCCACATTCCGAAAGCCGGAAGAATTCTATGAGCCAGCTATTAAAACTGTGAATCAGGTACAAGAAAACCTCGGTAAAAAGAGAGATGAGTGGTGGCTTGCCATAGATTTTGGAACAGAGAAAGATTGTTATTCACCCGAAAAAGCTCCCGATGAATATGAAGCGCGCAAATTTCACGAAGATAATCTTCAACGCACCAGAAAACATGCGAATTCTGAAAATACAGTTCTGTGGTTTGAAACGATTAATTCGATTTCTGAAGCAATTGGTATCGCCGTTGCATCGAATCTTCAAAAAGAAGTCCCTCTCGCCATATGTTTTGTCTTGGATGATGATGGAAAACTTCTGGACAGAAATGAACTCTGGGAAGCAGTCAATGAAATCAAAAAGGCAGTCAAAAAACGGACAGCACCCATATTTATAGGTATAAATTGTTGCGGCTCAGAAGCTGCAAAAACAGCAAATAATTCCCTACAAAAGAATGTGGGCAGAGAAATAGATATCTCCTATATTAATGCTTCTGATCGTTGTGGAAAGTATTCTGATGGAATAAATGGTGTTGTTAGTCTTGATCCACAGAATCTTTCCAGAAAAGAACAAGAGATTGGAAGCAGAATTTCTGGGGTATGCTGTGGAGGAACCCATGAACATGTACATAAAATTTCTGAAGTTCAACAAACGAGATCGTTAGGCCCTTCAGACTAAAAATTCTTCAATTTTCACATCTCTATCATCCTCATCTAATTCTTCCTTTTTCCTCATCACATGCCCATCAATATTTCCAAAAATCTTCCCGCTTATACCATTCTTCAAGAAAAAGGAGTATTTGTCATCAGTAAGAGTCGAGCTCAATCACAGGATATTCGCCCACTCCGTATAGGAATCCTTAATCTCATGCCACTAAAAGAGGTAGCCGAGGCGCAGATCATGAGAATGATTGGAAATGGCCCCCTTCAAATTGAGCCCGTTTTAATACAAACAAAAAGTTATCGACCAAAAAATACTGCTTCTTCACACCTCAAATCATTCTATAAAATATTTTCTGAAGTCCAAAAGGAAGGCCTCGATGGGCTCATTATTACTGGAGCACCCGTAGAAACTCTTGACTTTGAAGAGGTTCAATATTGGGACGAACTCTGCGAAATCATGTCTTGGGCAAAAAAATATGTTACTTCTACACTTCACCTCTGTTGGGGAGCACAAGCAGGATTATATTATCACTTTGGTATAGAAAAATATCTTCTCCCAAAAAAATGTAGTGGAGTCTATACACATTCTCATACCTCTTGTCCTCTTCTTCTTCGGGGAATGGATGATATTTTTTATGCTCCTCATTCTCGGTTTACTGAGGTAAGACAGGACGATATCCAAAAATGTACAGACCTCGAAATACTTGCTCAGTCTCATGAAGCGGGGCTCCTTCTCGTAGCGAATAAAGATCGGTCCCTTGTATTTGATTTTGGACATCTCGAATATGACCGTATGACTCTTGCTGATGAATTTTTTCGGGATCAAAAAGAAGACCTCCACCCTAATATTCCTGAGAATTACTTTCCTGAAGATGACCCTACCAAAATACCAAAACTTCTTTGGAGGGCGAATGCTGAGATATTCTTTCGGAATTGGGTGAACAGCGTCTATCAAAAGACACCCTATATCCTTCCAATAACACCATAAATATTGAAAACCCTACACCATTGACCTATGTCAGAAGTCGTCTACTCTCCTTTTCCACAACATTTCTTGAATTTTTTTCCACTTCCACAAGGGCATGGATCATTTCTCCCCACTGCAGCTTTTGATGGAATATTCGCCTCAGCACGTACCCGCTGTGCTCCTGCAACCGGCTTTGGAAGCTGAACTGACTCAGAGCCTGATGAAGCTCGAACACGATGTGTTCCTGCCTTCTCAAGAGTATCTTCTGCAGTAAGCGCTTCAGCAATATCTTCTGCATTGGTGTGAATATGTTTTACTGGTTGATTCGGCATCTCATCTCCAAATCCAACATGAATATTGATTTGGAACATTGTTCGAATGGCTTGATTCTGAATCTTTCTCAGAAGAGTGGTAAATTTATCAAAACCTTGCGACTGATACTCATGAAGAGGGTTTTTTTGTGCATACCCCACAAGTGCAACTTCCTCTCGTAAATGAGTCATATCATCAATATGCTCCATCCAAAATTGATCAATAGTACGAAGTGTAATAGCTCTTTCCGCTTCCCGGAAATATTTCGGATCAGGGAGACTTTGTTCACGCTTCGTAAAAGAATCAAGAAGAAATGACTTTGCTCGTTCAATAATCTTCTCTTCTACCTCAAGTTCTTCATACTCTTTAACTGTTGGTGATCCATTTTTTTGAAGAACAGAAACCCCATCAGAGAACTCCTGTAATTCGTATTTGTGTGGCTCTCTTCCACGAAGATGAAGATTTGCAAGAGATTCAACCTCCTCATTGATCCACTTTAAAAATTCTTCATGAATATCTCCTTCTTCAAGAATTTTTCGTCTCCTCTTATAAATAATCTCTCTCTGTTTATTCATCACGTCATCATATTGGACTACATGTTTTCGAATATCAAAATGATGCCCTTCGACTTTCTTTTGTGCAGATTCAATAGAGTTACTAATAATTCGGTTTTCTATTGGCATATCGTCTGGAATTTTTAATGTATCCATCATTTTTTGGAGTCTATCTGACCCAAATAGACGCATTAAAGAATCTTCTAACGAAATGAAAAATTGGGTTTCTCCTCTATCACCTTGTCGTCCGGCTCGACCACGAAGCTGATTATCAATACGACGGGATTCATGTCGCTCAGAACCAATAATACAGAGTCCTCCAAGTTCAGAAACTCCTTCACCAAGCTTAATATCCGTTCCTCGTCCTGCCATATTCGTTGCGATAGTAACCGCACCCATTTGCCCAGCATCAGAAACAATTTGTGCTTCCCGTAAATGATTTTTAGCGTTCAAAACTTCATGAGGAACACCCTCTCTTCTCAAAAGGGTCGATAAGAGTTCACTCCTCTCAATAGAGATAGTACCTATAAGAACAGGTTGGCCTGATTCATGTTTCTCTTTTACTTTTTGAACAATAGCTTGAAATTTTCCCCTTTCATTTTTAAAAACAAGATCATGGAGATCTTTTCGAGTTATATCTCGATTTGTAGGAATTACTGCAACTTCTAGTCCATAAATCTTAATAAACTCTTCCTCTTCCGTTTTGGCCGTCCCCGTCATCCCTGAGAGTTTTTTATATATTCTGAAATAGTTCTGAAAGGTAATAGTAGCAAGTGTTTTACTTTCACGTTTTATTTCAACCTTTTCTTTCGCCTCAAGGGCTTGATGGAGACCATCAGAAAAGCGTCTCCCCGGCATAAGCCTCCCCGTAAATTCATCAACGATAATGACCTCATTATTTTTTACAACATAATCAGTATCTTTCTGAAATACTGCTGTTGCTTTAAGAGCCTGTTCAATATGATGTACTTCAGCAAATCCTGCATCACTGTAAATATTATCTACACCCATGATTTCTTCCATTTTTTTGATACCTTCCTCCGTTAAAACTGCAGTCTTTCGTTTTTCATCAACAAGATAGTGAACATTATTTGTCAGCTGTTTGACGAGCATTGCATATTTTGTATATTTGGATGTTGACTCTTCAGCAGGTGCTGAAATAATAAGAGGTGTTCGAGCCTCATCAATAAGAATGGAGTCGACCTCATCAACAATCACATAGTGAAGATCTCTCTGAACAATATCTCGTGAAGAAGTAGCCATATTATCACGAAGATAATCAAATCCAAACTCATTATTCGTTCCATATGTAATATCAGCCTGGTATGCGTCCTTTCGTTCTTGTTGTGTAATGCCATGAATAAGGGTTCCCACAGATAATCCTAAAAAATTATAAAGTGGCTGCATCCATTCAGCATCACGTTTTGCCAAATAATCGTTGACCGTAATAACGTGAACTCCCTTTCCTGCAAGTGCCTCTAAATATGTAGGAAGAGTACAAACAAGCGTCTTTCCTTCTCCTGTCTTCATTTCAGAAATCCGACCACTATGAAGCACAATTCCTCCGAGAAGCTGTACATCATACGGAACCATATTCCATTCTTCTTCCTTTTTTTCAACGAGAAACGTTTTTCCAGAAATACGTCTACATGCATTTTTCACCACAGCAAAGGCCTCCGGGAGAAGATCTTCCGTTGTTTCTCCATTTTTTATGCGCTCTTTAAACTCCACCGTCTTATTCTGAAGCTCCTCATCAGAAAGAGTATGAAGCCCTTCTTCAATTTTATTTATCTTTTCAACCACTTTTTGAGCCTCCTTTATGACTTTCTCAGTCGGGTCCCCCATAAATTTCTGCAACATCGATACAACACTCATTTTTGTTTAAAATTCCGCAAGATTTTACCAAAAAAAAGGAAAAAAAGCGAGTGTCATGGTTTGACGAAAAATTTAGTTTTGATATGGTAACTCTTTTTAAAGAGAGGCACTTTTGCATATGAGCAAGTGAATGATTCTATTGCACCATATTTAAATTAAATCTATACTCTCCTGGCAATTTTTAGTGAGGAATTCGCTAAAGCGAATGATGTAAATAACTCTTACATACCGTATTCTACCAGGGTGAGTAGCTCAGTGGTAGAGCAGTGGCCTCTTAAGCCATTGGCCGTGGGTTCGACCCCCACCTCACCCACCATACTTTGCTTTGCTGCGAAAAATAAGCAGGAAATGGAAGTGTGCCCGGCATAGCCTTGGCGACGACGGGCAGCATTATACGTGGCACAGCCAATTATGCGGAGATAGTCAAGTGCGTCCTGCAAAACCTTAACAAAGCAGGACATGTTTTTGGGAAACCTACACCGAGTAAACCATTCAAAGACTTGATAAGAATACCATTTTTGCTTGTGGTTTGTAGCTTGCAACTCTTTCAATTAATAATTCTCTAAATATCGATCCATTTCCCACTGAGAGATCTGCTGATGATATTGAGTGATTTCGATCTGCTTTGCCTGTATAAATTTCTCATAGAGCTCTTTACCAAACACTTCCTTTACAAGTGTTCCCCTCACAAGATTCTGCATGGCTTTTTGTAATGTTTCTGGAATCATTTTTACCCTCATACGTTTTGCCTTTTTATCTGTAAAAGCATAGATATCTTCATCAATAGGATTTGGAGGAGTCATATTTTGCTCAACCCCATTGAGTCCCGCAGCAAGCATAACCGCAAAGGCGAGGTACGGATTACTCGAGCTATCTGGGCAACGAATTTCACAACGTATTCCACTGGTATCTCCAGGAGTAATGTGTGGAATACGAATAAGGGCACTCCTATTTTTTTGCCCCCAAGCGACATAAATTGGTGCTTCATATCCGGGAATAAGCCTTTTGTATGAATTTATAGTCGGATTAGTCACCGCAACCATTTCAGGCACATATTTAAGTTGACCAGCAATAAAAGAAGTGGCTACTTTTGAAAGATTTCCATATTCACCTTTTTCGGCATAGAAAGAATTTTTTTCATTTTTCCAAAGTGACTGATGTACATGCATCCCACTTCCATTGGCTCCTGAAAGAGGCTTCGGCATAAAAGTTGCATGAAGATTATGTTTTTGAGCAACGGCCTTTAGTACAGATTTTACTGTCAAGACTTGATCAGCCTGCTGCAGTGCATCAACATATTTAAAATCTATTTCGTGCTGTCCTGGGGCAACTTCATGATGAATTGTCTCTACATCCACTCCCATTTGTTGTACAGCATCACTCATAGCCCGTCGCACAGTTGTAGCACGATCACCGGCATAGTCAAAATAACCCGTCCGATCATGTGGTTCTGGAATCGGTCTCCCCTTTTCATCCCGAGGGAAGAGAAAGAATTCCAACTCTGGACCCACAAAGTATTCATATCCCATTTTTTTTGCACGTTTAATTTGTCGACGAAGAATTTGTCGAGGATCACCAAAAAAAGGTGTTCCATCTGGAAGATATACATCGCAAATGATTCGTGCTACCGAGTCTTCTGCACTACTCTCCCACGGAACAAGGGAAAAAGTAGAAAGATCAAGCTGCAAATACATATCTGACTCAAAAATCCTTGTAAACCCTTCTATAGAACTTCCATCAAACCAAACATGTTCATCAATCGCCCGAGAAAGCTTTGATATCGGGATGGTTACATTTTTTACCATTCCCAGAAGGTCGCAAAAATGAAGATGAACAAAACGAACATTTTTTTGCTCACATTCTCTTAAAATATCATTTTTTTTCACTTTTTCTTATAAAATATATAAGTTACAAACAAATTCTTGCACATTTTTTATAAAATTTATACTATTGATGTGTTTTTTTTATTTTTTTCCTTATTATGTCGAATATAGATATGCAAAAAGTATCTAAAAAAGATGCTGTACTCAAGATAATGGTAACCGACCTCGCTGGCGGCTTCAAAGAGATTATCTCTCATATATCGTCCCTCAACGAAATATGCTCTACAGGAATGGCATATGATGGTTCTAGTTTTTCTGGAATCAATTCCATTGATAATTCAGATGCAATTCTCATTGGAGTCCCCGAAACACTTGTACGGGTCCCTAATCGACTTGCTGATACTGATAAAGAAGAATACATGATTATCTGTAATATTTGTACAACAGATCACAAACCCCATCCAAACTGTGCCCGAAGTCAGCTCATTCGACTCCAAAAAGAACTCGCCAAAGTTTGGAATGGAGGGAATATGTATATGGGAAGTGAGCCAGAGGCATATTTTATATCTCAAGAAAAAGGAATAAGTGGAGGAGATGGGAACTCAAACTACTTCAACCCAAAAGACCCAAAAACATTCATTATCACCGAAATTGCGAATACACTCAGTGAAATGGGATTTCACCTCGAACGAGCTCATACTGAAGTGGGTGATGATCAGTTTGAAGTGAACTGGGAGTATGACCGAGCTGAACGAACAGCAGATAAGATTCAATACTACAAACTCATTGCTCATAAAATTGCGAGAGAATATGGGTATGATGTTACCTTTCTTCCAAAACCATACGCCGGTCGTAATGGATCAGGCATGCATTGTCATCTTTCTGTAGCAAACGATAAAGAAAATCTTTTCTATGATGCCAAAAGCACAGATATGAATTTTTCTAAACAAGCACTTCAATTTTTAACAGGGATTCTTTCACACTCACGTTCTCTCGCAGCAATTGCGAATCCAACAGAGGTTTCTTACTCTCGACTTGTACCTGGATTTGAAGCACCTTGTATTGTAGCCATTGGATCATGTAATCGAACTGCTGCATGTCGTGTTCCTGCGATTGCAGATAAAAATTTACGAAAAAAAGCCATTCGAGCAGAAATCAGATATCCAGATCCGATGACAAATCCATACCTCCTTGCTGCAGGATTTATTGCTGCTGGATTAAATGGAATTGAGAAAAAGATAAAATTTATCGGCTTCACTTCTGAAAATCTTTACAAACTCAGTCTCAAAGAAATCGAAAAGAAAAACTTCACTCTTCTCCCAAGAAATTTATGGGAAGCATATAAGGAATATGCTAATGATAAAGAACTTGCAAAAAAACTCGGAAGTGCTCATGAGATATTTGGTGAAATTCTTCTTGAAGAAATTGATGAATGTCAGCCACATGCAAATCCCCATTCTATCAAAAAACACTACTTTGCATAATTGAAGGTTGCAGAGTGACAAAGGTACAAAGTTAGATCACAACAAAATAGTCAGTCTGCAATAATATTAAATCGTGTTGAATTTACAAAAAAGCCTCCCTTTGGAGGCTTTTTTGTTCCGATTATATTTCTGATTACATATTGATAACTTATTGACTACATTCCTGGTACCGGAAATCGTGCAGTAAGTGTTTTTACCTCCTCCGCAATTTCTGCCAGTTTTGCATCATCTGCATGATTCTTTGCTACTGCTATAATCCACTGGGCTACTTGAGTAAATTCTTTCTCAGTAAATCCACGAGTTGTCATTGCTGGTGTCCCGAGCCGAATTCCTGATGGGTCGAATGGTGAGCGAGGATCATCAGCAATGGCATTTTTATTTAGTGTCATATGCACCTTATCCAATGCAGTCTCTACTTCTCCTCCTGTAGCATCCCAACTCGAAACGGCATCAATAAGAAGAAGGTGATTATCAGTCCCTCCAGCAATCATACGAACGTTATTTTTGGCAAACTCATTTTCCATAGCCTTGGCATTTTTAATAACCTGCTGTGCATACATTTGAAATTCTGGAGTATCAGCTTCACCAAATGCTACTGCCTTTGCCGCAATATTATTCATATGCGGTCCCCCCTGTAATCCAGGAAAAATAGTTTTATTAATCTTTCCTCCAAGTTCTTCGCTATTCGTCAGAATAATACCTCCACGTGGTCCTCGAAGAGTTTTATGAGTGGTAGATGTCACAATATCAAACCCAAATTCAAAAGGGTTTTGGAGTTGTTTTCCCGCAATGAGTCCAGCGATATGTGCCATGTCCATCATAGCAAGAGCTCCCACCTCATCAGCAATTTCTCGAAACTTTTTATAATCAAGTTCACGGGAATATGCAGAAAATCCAGCAAGAATAATCTTTGGTTTTTCCTCCAATGCTACCTCCCGAAGTTCATCATAATCGATTTCACCTGTCTCGATATCTTTCATTTTATACCGGACAAAACGAAAAAGTTTTGCCATTTTTGTCACCGGATGCCCATGAGAGAGATGCCCTCCATGACTTAAATCCATTCCCAAAACCGTATCCCCTGGTTCGAGAACCGCATGATACACCCCTTCATTTGCAGGACAACCAGAATGAGGCTGAACATTTGCCGTTTTTGCACCAGGAAAAAGTTTTATGACTCTTTCTATTGCGAGTGACTCAATAATATCTGTGTACTTCTGCCCACCATAATACCGTTTCCCTGGATACCCCTCGGAATATTTATTCGTAAAAATACTCCCGAGAGCAGCAAGGACTGCAGGAGAAACATAATTCTCCGAAGCGACAAGCTCCATTCCCTCCAATTGTCGTTTTTCCTCTCCACAAAGAGCTGAATAAACCTGGGGGTCTTCTTTTTCTAGTGCAGCACGTAAATCCATAAAGATATAAAAAAAGTACCCCTAGTATGGCTTTGAAAAAGAGGGAGCGCAAGACTAGATTCGACTCGCTCCTTCGATTATTCCTCCATATATTCCTTGGGGAAACATAACGTTAATGGGAGAGTAATGACTTCTTTTCCCTGGTGTTGTCAGTCTTCGAAACCAATACTCCTCATCATCAATTCCTTTTTCCTTTTTATAATGAAGTCCTGAACGAATATATACTCCCTTTTTACCAGACTTTTCTTTTGTAGAAGGAAAAATCATGATTTCTTCTCGTTGCCCGTCGATATCAATATAAAATTTAGCATATGGAATTTTTACTCCTCCACCTCCGCCTGAGCTTTGAATACGGCCACCAGGAAGTGGTGATGGCTTGTATTTCAAAATTTTTGCCCTTGGATTCTCATGCAAAATGGCATCCATTATAGCAAAAACTCCAGCATAATCATTACACACGCATTCCTTCTTAATAAGACTTCCTTCATGAGAATCAGTACTCTCATAATCAACAGCATAATACGTAACTTTTCTCTCTATTCGCCCCATAGCCCATTCTTTTAGTGTATCAATAGCAATAGTCCTCCCAAAAATATCATCAAATTGATAAGGAGAATTCCCTCTATTGAGTACTTTTCTTCCCATCTCTTCCGCTTTTTTTGGGTCGCGAGATTCAATAATTACACAAAGCTCATCATTTTCCCCCCTAGTATTTTTCACCTTTATTTTTCGACGTTGATCTATTTTCTTCTCAAATATTTTTGTGTGAAGCTTTTTGGGAATAGTGGTATTTTTTGTCTCTAGCGCCACAAAATTTCCTTTTTCATCCCGAAATTCAGTAGTTTCTATTTGTTCTGGGGGAGTGAGAATTTGATCAAAGACATCTTGAATTTTTTGGTTCCCGATATCAATTTTTTTCTCACGTGCACCGACAACTTCAGTGGCAAGAAGGATAAAAACAAGTTTTCTCCTCGATTCAAAAATAAGCCGTTTTTTTTCTTCTGCATATTGAGGATCATTATATGCAGGAGGCATGTTTTTTCCGACAGAAAAACCCAATAATACAATAGGGTCATTACAGTTGAGGACCTCATCAAGAGGATCAAGCAAAGAATTATTATACCCCTTCATACGACCCTTCATATGGATTCGAGAAATATTTCGAACCATTTGGTTTGCTAAATTTGCATAGTGTGACATTTTTTTTCCATTTACTCTAAAAATATCAAAAAATTCAAGGGTCATTATTTCTTGGTAATCAGAATTATCTGATTGATATAGATTTAAGAGTGTATCCAGTTTGTTCGAAAAACTTTTATGATGAGCAGCTTCACTATCCATATCTTCCAAGAGCTTATTCACAAAGGAGTGAATGAGATGAAAAACTCTTTTTATTTCTTGATTTGATTCTAAAATAGATCTTATCTCAGTTCGTGATCCACCATCATCAGGAAATACCAATGGCATTCGCGCAAGTACTTCTGTTTTTGGGTCACTTTCTTTATTGTCTTGAGATGATAAAATAGGCTGAGATTTTCTTCTGAGTTTTAGGAGTGTAAATGCCTCCTGAATCTGCTCTGATGTAACAGAATACTCATCAATAACATTTTGAAAAAAATCCTCAATTATTCCTGGATTTTCGTTTTTAAGTTTCTTTATTTCCAATAATTTACGCTCACCTGCATTTTCATAGCCATCAGCATTGTTTTTCGGTACGGGAAGTATAAATTTAAAAAGCAATTCGAGAACTTCTCGTTTTGCATTCGCTTCAAACACTTCCATTGACTGTTTTAAGAAGTTTCGAGCCTTTGATACATCAGCATCCTCAACACGAATCCCTGCCTCTTGGCGTTTTCTTGAATTTCTATTTAACCCATCTAATAGGAAACATTCTTTATCGTTTAGTGTGATTTTTCCGTCGCGCAAAAGCGTCTCGAGTTGTCCTCTTGTCAAATAATGAAACTGACGAATATGGTCATCATCCTGATTAACGGGAAAAGGTTTTGTGCTCGGAAGAAGTTCTCCAGCGACATACGTTACCTCTCTTGTTTCCGATTTTTCGTTCTTTTTTTTTGGATGAGTAAATCGGTATTGCTGTTTTATATAACTAAAATCCATAGGAACTTGACCTTGAGAGTTAAATTCTGCGTTCTCAAAATGTAATATCTTCCCAAAATCTGCACCACCTTTACTCCTCATTTTATCTCGAGCAGTCGCAATTATATCTGTCGTCTTTGAAGCATCAATAACTCCACCCATAGGCATGACTGCATTCGGATTATTTGCATATTCATCCATCTCGCCAAAAATTATTTCTGAAAAGGAGTAATTATTTTTTAAGTCGTCAAAAACATCCCCTTCTGCAAGACGGAATGTAAAAATACGAACAAGATGTTTTATATCTGCTGAAGGATTCACATTTGTACTACCCGAGTCAGATTTTTTTTCAAATTTTTTTTTCACGGAATAATAATTAAGTATATAGTATAGTTATATACTATAAAATAAAATATAAATAAATGCAATCACTCTCTTGATATCTTTTTAATATTCAAGTAAAATAATATAATATTTCGACAGACACATGGAATCTGAGCCACATGACCTGACCACTCCTCTCGATACAAGATATAATCCTGAATTTAGTGGAGTTGATTGCCTCCAGGATGCAAAAACAGTAATAAGCACACTGAGAAATGAAGGAAGAAATGGAATTATTTTTTATGTGCAAGATCCTATCATAGATAATAACTGCACCACAGGACATTATTGGGTTGTTCCTCTTCCAGCAAATCCAGATGAATATGCGCTAAATAACACCCAAGTGGATGGAAAGGCTCTATATCATCCAATAACCAATAGAGAAGTACTCAAAAGAGGTATCAAATATGACTACTAATCTTCATTTCCATTTATTTGAAAATTTTTATTTTTTACCAGCACCAAGCCACACAAGTGCCTTTTTCAGTTCTCCTAAAAATTCTACTCCCAATTCTTTAAGTGGTATCTTGAGTCGATCAGAAGAAACAAACCACTTTTCCTGATGTTTTAAGAGATTCATAATTTCAGCTGCTCCGACTTTTTTTCCGAGAAGAAGATGTATTTCACGCTCTGTTTTTGAGAGTGGGACTGAACGAATTGCCAGAATATTTGCCTTACGAGCTAAAAGTTTCAACTCTATTATGCGCAATAAGACATGTACTTGAGGAGGAAGTTTTCCGTACTCTTCCGAAAAATCATCGGCAATTTCTTTCAATTCTTCCATTGAATGGACCGCTGCCAAACTCTGATAAGCAAGAATTTTTTCTTTTGAATCCGAAATATATGTACTCGGGATGTATGCATCGACAGGCAACTCTATCGTAACACTCTTGATTTCTTCTTCTGATACTTCCTTCTTTCCATCTTTCATTTTTTTGATGGTCTCATTTAAAAGTCGTAAAAAATGTCCGACTCCAACAGAATTTACGGTCCCTGCTTGACTGACTCCCAAAACATCTCCAGCCCCTCGAATCTCAAGGTCCCGCATAGCGATTTGGAAGCCACTTCCAAGCTCACTTGCTTCAACAATAGCACGAAGTCGTTTTTTTGCTTCAACAGATAATTTTTGTGTCTGATACATAAAATATGCATACGCCTGTCTCTTTCCACGACCAATTCGACCACGAAGCTGATAGAGCTGGGAAAGACCAAACCGCTCAGCATTCATGACAATAATGGTATTTGCATTTGGGAGATCAATTCCATTTTCAATAATAGTACTCGAGACGAGAACATTATATTTTCCTTCCTTAAAATCCATAATACGCTGCTCAAGGTCAGTGGGACTCAATTGTCCATGTCCGACAACAATTTTTGCTTCTGGTACAAGATGACGAAGCTTATCAGCTATTGCCTCAATTGTTTGAACACGATTATGGAGAAAATATACTTGTCCTCCACGTTCCAACTCTTTGGTAATAGCATCTCGCACCAAATGATCAGAGTATTTTCGTACTTCAGTGATAATCGGCAGTCTCCCTGGAGGAGGTGTCGTAATAGTTGAAATATCACGAAGCTTATTCAAAGCCAAATTTAATGTTCGTGGAATAGGGGTAGCAGTAAGAGTAATAATATCAACATTCTTTCTCATTTTTTTAAGGGCTTCTTTCTGCTTTACTCCGAATCGTTGCTCCTCATCGATAACAAGCAATCCCAGATTTTTAAACTGTACGTCTGGCTGCAGCAACCGGTGTGTTCCGATGATAATATCAATTTTTCCTTTTTTTAAATCAGCAATCACTTCTTTTTGTTCCGCTGCAGTTTTAAATCGAGAAAGAACGCCTATCCGTACCCCAAAATGACCCATTCTCTTTTGAAATGATTCAAAATGTTGTTGTGCGAGTATCGTTACCGGAGCAATAATGGCGACTTGACGACCATCCTCTACACATTTAAAGGCTGCTCGAAGGGCCACTTCTGTTTTTCCAAATCCAACATCACCACAAACAAGCCGATCCATAGGCTTATTTGATTCCATATCTTTTTTAACATCAGCAATGGCTGCCATTTGTCCTGGTGTTTCTTCGTATGGGAACGTCTGCTCAAATTCCTCTTGGCGCGCTGTGTCATTTATGAATTTTTGTTTTTTTGATTGTTCGCGTTCTGCATAGAGTTTTAAAAGCTCTTTTGCAATTTTCTCTGTCTCATGTTTTGCCTTTTTTTGAACATTGCCCCACTCGACTGATCCAAGACGATGAAGTTTTGGTTCATGCCCTTCATCACACATAAATCGAGAAACCTTATCGGCCTGATCGACAGGCACAAAAAGTCTATCACTCCCTGCATATGCGAGTTCAAGATATTCACGAGTATGCCCATCAATTTCTTGCTCAGAGACCCCCAAAAATTGCCCGATTCCATGATCCATGTGGACTACATAATCACCAATCTTTAAACTCGTGAGGTATTCAAGATTGAGTTTTTCTATAGACTTCTGTTTTCTGCTTCTCCGAAGCTGAAAAATTTCACGATCAGTGAGAAAGAGAATCTTTTGATCTGGATTTTGAAAACTAGGAGGTATCACCTCAGTACCTGTTGCATCCATTAGCAAAATTCCTTTTCCCTTTTTTTTATCAAAGGATTCTTTCTCAGTATAAAATGGTATTTTTTCTTCTAAAAGTATTTTCTGAAGCTCATCAGTACGCTTTGTAAAGACAGAGATTGAATATCCTTTTTGCAGCTTGGAACGAAAGTCAGAAAGAAGGTCGTACAAATTGTAAAATTTTAAAACGGATAAGAATCGCATCTGAAAGTGTTTTTTCCCTTCCTCCTCTGGAAAGGGTGTAAATTCCATAATCTTTGATGATGTTGAATCAATAAATTCATGCGAAAGAGGGTCAACATCATCTGTTACGATGAGATCATTTTTTCCAAGCATTTCATGAAAAAGCCCCCCCGAACCCGATACTTGTAATGGAAAAATAACCAGCTTTGAATATGATTTTATAATTTTCTTGTCCGTCGGTGAAAATGACCAAATATTGGCAACAGTATCGAACTCTATTTCAATTTTAAATGGATATTCCGAACCTGCTGGAAAAATATCAATAACATTCCCACTCCGTCGATATTGTCCTTTTCTTAAAGAAACATCTGGTGACACATCAAAACCCATTCCCACCAATCGGTTAAATAATTCTAATGGAGCAATATGATCTTCTTTTTGAAGAATAAGCTGCTCTTTAACGAGATTTTTTTGATAAGGAAACACCTCTGCAATCGCTTGTGATTCTGAAAGAAGAAAAATATTTTTCTTCTTCGTATCTTTTGATTGAGCGAGTCGAATCATCCACTCCACTTTCATTTCATCTCGACCATGTTCACGAGGAAGAGTGTGAATATCGTAATCTTGATTATTTAAGAACAGTGAGGTCAGGGATTGTATTTCGGCAACCTCATTTTCTTCACGTGGAATAATGACAATATTTTGAATCGAAGAAAGTGCTGGAGAAAATTCCAACAAATAAGAAAGGAGCGAAAGCTTAGCCGATGAATTGGCAAGTCCTGAGAAAGAAGATTTTTCAGGAAGACTTTTTGCCAAATCCGCAAAAAATTTACGGTTAAGGAAACAAGAAGAAAGCACTGATTATGTCAGAAAAATAGTCTCACTTGGAATCATTCGATTTTCAAATTTACGAGATTCCTCAACACATACATGTGATGAGCTTTTTTACAAAAAAGCACAAATCGGCGGTATTTTTTCAAAAAATATTTATTTTGACAAGAAAAAAATAATTACTTTTCTCTTAAAAATATTTTTTTGAGAAATCCTATTTGTGTATTTCATATATTCACCCTATCATACAAATAATATTGAGTTCGGAACAAAGGAACTTCGTTATAATTATTTTTTATAAGAGAAAATGAACAAAGCAACATTCGCTGATTTAGGCCTGTCTTCAGAAATTTTAAAATCTATAGAAAAAAAAGGGTTTCAAACACCAAGTCCCATTCAAGCTGGAGTCATTCCCCTTCTCCTCAAAGGTGAAAAAGATATAATTGGACAAGCTCAAACAGGAACAGGAAAAACTGCTGCCTTTGCCCTACCTCTTCTCGAAAGACTCAATACTACAGCACATCAAACCGAAGCCGTAGTCCTTGCTCCTACTCGAGAACTTGCTGTTCAAGTAGCAAAAGAAATTGAATCATTTATTGTAAAAAACTCCCCAACAGTCACTGTTGTTTACGGAGGAAATCATATGGCAAAAGAAATTACTGCCCTAAAAAAATCACCCACCATCGTTGTAGGAACACCTGGACGTATGCAACATCATATCCGAAACAGGAACCTAAAACTTGATACTATTAAATATTTTGTTCTTGATGAAGCAGATGAAATGCTGAATTTTGGGTTCCGAGAAGAAATCGAAGAAATACTGAAGATGACACCTCCAAAAAGAAGAGTCCTTCTTTTTTCTGCCACAATGCCGCAAAGCATCATGAGTATCGTTCATAATTATATGAGTGATCATGACACGGTAAAAGCAGCTGCTAAAGAAATGACAAATGAAAATATTACCCAAAAATATTACTGTGTTCGTCCATCTGATAAGTTCGAAGCCCTCTGTCAAATAATGGAGGATGAAGAAAAGTTTTATGCTATTGTTTTTTGTCGGACAAAATCTGACACTGACTTTGTTGCGAGTCAACTTGCTGCAAAACACTTACGGGCTGAAGCTATTCATGGAGATATAGACCAATCTCAAAGAGAAAAGGTTTTAGGACGATTCAAAGAAGGCAAAACAAACATTCTTGTTGCTACAGATGTTGCTGCTCGAGGAATCGATATCACTGAATTGAACTTCGTGGTAAATTTTAGCCTTCCCGAAAGCTATGAAACGTATACACATCGAATTGGTCGAACAGGACGAGCAGGAAACAAAGGAACAGCCATCACTTTTGTATCTCGAAGCGAACTCAGCAGGCTTCAATTCTTTGAAAGAAACCTAAAAGTAAAAATAACAAAAGGAAAATTACCAAGCCCAAAAGCGCTTGTGGATAAAAAACAAAAGCATCTTCTACAACGCATTGAGCATATTATTAATAATACAAATATTGAACACCTCATACCACTATCCCAACAACTCTTAGAAGAAGGAGACCCAGTAGCAGTTGTAGCAGCTCTCCTAAAAGATTCATACCATAGCGATTTTAATATTCACAGTTATAGGACAATTCGTGATGACAGTGAGGGGGCAAAAAAATCATCATCTGGAAGAAGAGGTTCTGGAGGACGCAGTGGAGGAAACTCACGAGGAAGGAATTCTGGTGGACGCAGTGAAGGAAAACGAGGAGGATATTCACGGGGAGGAGGAAGAAGCTCTAGAGGACGCAGTGGAGGAAAACGAAGAGGAGGAAGAAATTCTGGAGGAAGAAGGAAATAATGGTAATCTTATTTGAAAAAATAAAGTCAATTCTGCAAAATACAAATATGGATCACATAGAGAATATTCGGCAATCGATTGACAATATTGACCAACAGTTAATAGAGCTTTTGGCAAAACGTTTTCTCTGCTCTGAAAAAATTGCAAAAGAAAAAAAGAAGAATGACCTTCCTATTTTTGACCCAAATCGAGAAGAACAGCTCTTTGAGGCAATCGAAACGTATGCAAAATCTGCTAAATTTGAACCACGAATTGCTCATTCAATTTTTCAGGAAATTATTCATCAGTCTCGTATGGCACAGGAGAGGAAAATAAAAAAACAGTAATACCGGAGTAGATAGCTTACAGCATATCCGCTCTAGCACTATTTTTAATCTCGCATTTCAACAACCGATTCCTTTTATGAAAGCCTCTGAAAGTGGCTTTTTTGGTAAAACAAAAGAGCAGGAATATCTACGGTACCTTATTGATTATTTGTGAAGCATCCTATTTTAATTTGTAATTCGTCATTTGTAATTCTTCATTAATCATACTACTTTATTCTACCGCAAGTACTAAATCTCTCTTCCCCCTTCTCCCTCCTCTTCCCGATATCGGCTTGATTTCCATTTTTCTGGATTCATTGCAGAAATTTTTTTTATCTCAATATTTGGAAACTCTTTTTTGAAGAAATTTGGAACATTTTGGTCATATCCGAGTGCCAGAATATCTGGCTGAAGCTCATGGACAATCCGAAGGAGATTAAATCCTTTTTTTCCAAGCAGAACACTATCAGCAATATGAGAATCTATTATCATGTTCTTTCGCTCTTGTTCAGAATGGCTTGGTGTAATATTTTTTATACGCTGGACATTCTCATCACGTGCAATGATAACAACAAGTCTATCACCATAAGATTTTGCTTGCTCCAAAAAATACCGATGCCCCGGATGAAAATAATCAAATACCCCAGCGGCAAGAACCGTACTCATGTACTCAGTATAAAAGGAGACAGATAAAATGACAATAAAGCGATAAGACTTTCCTCATATTCCCTGTTCCCTGTTCCCTGATCCCTGTTCCCTGTTCCCTGTTCCCTGATCCCTGTTCCCTGATCCCTGTTCCGTGTTCTGTGTTTATTGTTCCCTGTTCCCTGTTCCGTGTTCCGTGTTCTGTGTTTATTGTTCCCTGTTCCCTGTTCCGTGTTCCGTGTTC